>NZ_PVBL01000021.1:0-124339 GCF_002968555.1 Neorhizobium sp. T6_25 | reverse complement strand
TCTTCCTCGACGTCATGAGTGGTGGCCGACCAGTGGCGGAAGCGCGGGCTGCGTTCCTGCGAGCTGCGGAGGAAGCCGACCTTGATATCAGTGGCAACTGAGGTAGAGGATAAACATGTCGGAGGGTACGAAGACCAATCGCTAGCAATTTTACCAGTTGCACCGCGCACCAAATGGCCTCGAGTGCCGTCATGACCAAAGATGAGATAGAAGCCTTCATGACACCCGCTCCATTGTTTCCCGCCACACGCCCCAGCTGCCTTTAGCCTGAAAGGGCATTTATCGCCCCATCAGTCGATGATGGGACTGCGAGGTTAGGGAAATTCCGCATCGTATGGTAGCTTGGCGCAGATAGCCGCCCAGTCGCGACGACACGGAGGTAGGGTCCATGGCTGAGGGCATAGACGCACTTTTCGCGCAGGCAGCGCACTTGGCCGCTGGCTTCCGTCAGGCCGCCCCTCAGCTCCACCGGCCACAACTGCAATACCAGGAATGCCTGGCGACGCTCGTCGAAGACCTCCAGGAGGAGACGCTTGCGATGGAGGACGTCCTTCAGCATCTCGTGGAAAAGGCCGAGCCGGGTCTCCATCGAATGACGGGGCCGAGTTTTTTCGGCTGGGTGATCGGCGGTTCGCATCCGATGGGCGTTGCGGCAGACTTCCTGACCAGTGCATGGGGACAGAATGCAGGTAATCACACTGCATCTCCTGCCGCCGCGTCTTTCGAGAAGGTGGCAGCCACCTGGCTCCTGGACGTTCTGGGTCTGCCTGCTCAATCTTCGGTGGGCTTCGTTACGGGAGCGACGGTGGCCAATTTCAGCTGCCTGGCCGCCGCGAGAGGCGAGGTGCTTCGCCGCGTTGGCTGGAATGTCGATGCAGACGGGCTATTCGGTGCACCGCCGATCACCGTCATCATGGGTGACGATGCCCACACGACGGTTTTTTCAGCCTTGCAGTTCCTGGGACTTGGGCATGATCGCGTTGTCCGGATAGCCACCGACATGCAGGGGCGTATCCTTGCCAGGCATTTCGAGGAAGCTGTCAACAAAGCAGATGGTCCGATGATCGCCATCCTTCAGGCCGGACAGCTCAACACGGGAGCTTTCGATCCGTTCGCGGAACTTATCCCGGTCGCGAGGAGCAGGGATGCCTGGGTACATGTGGACGGCGCATTTGGTCTATGGGCCAAGGCTTCGCCGTCGACACGGCATCTTTGCCCTGGAGTGGAGTTGGCGGATAGTTGGGCCACCGATGGCCATAAGTGGCTTCAGACGCCCTATGACAGCGGCTATGCGATTGTAAGGGACGAAGTCGCCCACCGGCGGGCATGACGATCGCTGCCAGCTACCTCCCCATCGCGGCGGAAGGGGAGCGGGACCCGTCGCACTACGTGCCGGAGCTTTCGAGGCGAGCACGCGGCTTCGCGACCTGGGCAATGATGAAGCACCTCGGCCGCAACGGCATCGCCAGTCTCGTCGAAGGTTGCTGTTCCTCGGCGCGGATCATTGCCGAACATCTGTCGCGCGAACCGGGGATCGAGATCCTGAACGACGTCGACCTCAATCAGGTGATCTGCCGCTTCGGCTCGGATCTCTCGACCGCCGATGCCGACGAGGTGACGAGAAGAACCATTGCGCGGTTGCAGCGCGAGGGAACGATCTTCGTGACCGGAGCCAAGTGGAGAGGGATCGAGGTCATGCGGATTTCCGTAAGCAACTACCGGACCGACGCCAACACGGCGATGCTGGCCGCGGAGACGGTGTCGGCTGCGTTCCGGAAGGAACGATTGGGCAGGTGAGCAGCTCAGGCAGTCTATCCAGGCTCGATCGGCGCCGGCGACAGAGACCTTACAGTCGGTGGCCGCCGGGCGCGTTGAGCGCCCGGCGAACCGGCTTTACTTCTTGGCGTCAGCCCAGCTCTTTACGAGTTCGTCGTAGTTGACGGTGACGGGCTTTTCCTTCTCGTTGGCGACCTTGAGCTGGGGAGCGAGGTTGCCCTTGGCGACCGCCTCCTTGTTCCAGTATGCGAGGTCGTGTTCCTCGGCGAGCTTCGGACCCATATCACCCTGGACCTTGGCGCGTTCCAGGCGCTGCAGGACCTTTTCCTGCTCGGCGCAAAGCGAGTCCATGGCGGCCTGAGCCGTCTTGGCGCCCGAGGACGCATCGCCGATCGCCTGCCACCAGAGCTGCGCGAGCTTCGGGTAGTCAGGCACGTTCGTGCCGGTCGGCGACCACTGGACGCGGGCCGGCGAACGATAGAACTCGATCAGGCCGCCGAGCTTCGGCGCGCGGTCCGTGAAGCTCTTGTGCCGGATGGTGCTCTCGCGGATCAAGGTCAGGCCGACATGGCTCTTCTTGACGTCCACCGTCTTCGAGGTGACGAACTGGGCATAGAGCCAGGCCGCCTTGGCGCGGTTGGTGGGCGTGGACTTCATCAGTGTCCAGGAGCCGACGTCCTGATAGCCGAGCTTCATGCCGTCCTTCCAGTAGACCCCGTGCGGAGACGGAGCGAAACGCCATTTCGGCGTGCCGTCCTGGTTCATGACAGGCAGGCCTGCCTTCACCATGTCGGCGGTGAAAGCCGTGTACATGAACATCTGCTGGGCGATTTCGCCCTGGGCCGGCACGGGTCCGGACTCCGAGAAGGTCATGCCCTGGGCGGCGGCCGGCGCATAGGCCTTCATCCAGTCGAGATATTTCTGGATGGAGTAGACGGCGGCCGGGCCGTTGGTATCGCCGCCGCGTGCGACGCAGGAGCCGACCGGCTGCGACTTCTCGTTGACCTTGATGCCCCATTCGTCGACAGGCAGGCCGTTCGGAAGGCCCTTGTCGCCGTTGCCGGCCATGGAGAGCCACGCGTCGGTGAAGCGCCAGCCGAGCGACGGGTCCTTCTTGCCGTAGTCCATGTGACCATAGACCTTCTTGCCGCCCACGTCGCGGCCGGTGAAGAACTCGGCAATATCCTCATAGGCCGACCAGTTGACCGGCACGCCGAGCTCGTAGCCATACTTGGCCTTGAAGTCGGCCTTGTTCTTGGCGTCGTTGAACCAGTCGTACCGGAACCAGTAGAGGTTGGCGAACTGCTGGTCCGGCAGCTGGTAGAGCTTCTTGTCCGGTGCCGTCGTGAACTTGAGGCCGATGAAATCCTCAAGATCGAGGCCGGGGTTGGTGACGTCCTTGCCTTCACCCGCCATCCAGTCGGTGAGCGAGCGGGCCTGCTGGTAACGCCAATGCGTGCCGATCAGGTCGGAATCGTTGACGTAACCGTCATAGATGTTCTCGCCGGATTGCATCTGGGTCTGCAGTTTTTCAACCACGTCGCCTTCGCCGATCAGGTCATGGGTGACCTTGATGCCGGTGATTGCGGTGAAGGCCGGAGCCAGCACCTTCGATTCGTATTCATGCGTGGTGATCGTTTCGGAGACGACCTTGATGTCCAGGCCGGCAAGCGGTTTTGCCGCATCGACGAACCATTGCATCTCCTTTTCCTGTTCGGCGCGGGAAAGCGTCGAGAGTTCGCCGACTTCCTTGTCGAGGAACTGCTTTGCCTCCTCGGTGCCGGCATAGGCGGAGCCGGTCAGAGCCAGCAGCACCGCTGCCGTCGTTGTCATAAGATGCCGTCGCATTTTATCCTCCCAGAGTTTTGCGATTGCAATTTCGTACCGAGTGGCGGTTCTCCCGCCACCTTTTCAGCTTGCCTTTCAGACGAAGCGGAAGACGCCGATCGCGTAGACCACTGCCAGGGCAAGAGCCCACCACAGGTTGGGACCGATAAGCCCCAACCATGCGAGATGAATGAATGCCGCTCCGAGCAGCGAGATGAAGAGCCGGTCTCCCCTCGTCGTTTCGAAGCGCAGGATGCCGACCCTCGGTGCACCGCCGGGCGCGAAATATTCCCAGACGCTCATGCCGATGAGCAGGGCGAGGATCGTCAGAAAGAACAGGGCCGTCGGCAGTGTCCAGGCCATCCATGAAAAGCTCATGCGTGGTTCCTCCTTGTGTCAGACCCGGCCGAGGGCAAAGCCCTTGGCGATGTAGTTTCGAACGAAATAGATGACGAGTGCGCCGGGAACGATGGTCAGCACGCCGGCGGCTGCCAGCACGCCCCAGTCCATGCCCGACGCCGAAACGGTGCGCGTCATGATGGCGGAAATGGGCTTGGCGGCCGTGGTCGTCAGCGTCCGGGCAAGCAGCAGTTCCACCCAGGAAAACATGAAGCAGAAGAAGGCCGCGACACCGATGCCGGAGGCGATCAGCGGCATGAAGATCTTCACGAAGAACCGCGGGAAGGAATAGCCGTCGATATAGGCGGTCTCGTCGATTTCCTTCGGTACGCCCGACATGAAGCCTTCCAGGATCCAGACGGCAAGCGGCACGTTGAACAGGCAATGGGCGAGGGCGACCGCGATATGCGTGTCGATGAGACCGAAGGCGGAATAGAGCTGGAAGAAGGGCAGGGCGAAGACGGCGGGCGGCGCCATGCGGTTGGTGAGCAGCCAGAAGAACAGATGTTTGTCGCCGAGGAACCGATAGCGCGAGAAGGCATAGGCAGCCGGCAATGCCGCCAGAACCGAGATCGTGGTGTTCAGCGCCACATAGATGATCGAATTGATATAGCCGTTGTACCAGGAAGGGTCCGTGAAGATGACCATGTAGTTCCTGAGCGTCGGGTTCTGCGGCCAGAGCGAGAAGGCTCCGGTAATCTCGGAATTCTCCTTGAAGCTCATGTTGACGAGCCAGTAGATCGGCAGCAGCAGGAAGATGATGTAGATCGTCGAGACCAGCCAGGAGAGATTGCCTGCAGGCTTGTATTTGATTGTCCTTGCCATGGTTTTCCTCCCTCCTTCAATTGTCTGCATCGCTGCTGGTCATCACGGTGTAGAATATCCATGACAGCAGCAGGATGATCAGGAAGTAGACGATCGACATGGCGGCGGCCGGACCGAGGTCGAACTGGCCGACCGCCGTCTTGACGAGATCGATCGACAGGAAGGTCGTCGAGTTGCCCGGACCGCCGCCGGTGACGACGAAAGGCTCCGTATAGATCATGAAACTATCCATGAAGCGCAGCAGGACGGCGATCAGCAGCACCCGCTTCATCTTCGGCAGCTGGATGTAGCGGAACACCGACCACCTTGATGCCCCATCGATCTTCGCCGCCTGATAATAGGCGTCGGGAATGGAGACGAGGCCGGCGTAGCACAGGAGCACGACGAGGCTCGTCCAGTGCCACACATCCATGACGACGACGGTGATCCAGGCGTCCAGAGGGTCGCGCACATAGTTGTAGTCGATGCCGAGCGCCGCCAGCGTGTGGCCGAGCAGGCCGATATCGACCCGCCCGAAGACCTGCCAGATCGTGCCGACGACATTCCACGGAATGAGAAGCGGAAGGGCCATCAGTACCAGGCAGACCGGCACGCCGATGCCCTTCTTCGGCATGTTCAGCGCGATGAAGATGCCGAGCGGAATCTCGATCGCAAGGATGATGAAGGAGAAAAGCAGATTGCGCTGCAGGGCTTCCCAGAAACGGGCCGAATGCAGGATATCGTCGAACCAGTCGGTGCCGGCCCAGAAGAAGGCGTTGTTGCCGAACGTATCCTGGACCGAATAGTTCACCACGGTCATCAGCGGAATGGCCGCCGAGAAGGCGACCAGCAGGAGCACGGGAAGCACCAGAAACCAGGCTTTGTTGTTCCACGTCTTTTCCATGGTTCAGGCCTCCCTGCCAACGCGCCACGAATTGGCATAGATATTCATCGCAACGGGATCGAAGGTGACGCGAGGCTCTGCCGGAACCTCCGCATCCTCGGAAACGACGATCGCAATCGATTGCCCCCCAAGGCTTGCGCGAACGATTCTGCGCCGACCGATGTCTTCGATGCGCGTCACCGTGACAGGCATGCCCTCCCGGCCGATGCGGATGAATTCCGGCCGGATGCCCAGTTCGATCCGGCCACCCGCATCGATCTTCGGCGCATAATCGAGGGCGATCGTCTCGGCTCCGAGCTTGATCGTGCTCCCATGGATCTCGGCGGGTATCACGTTCATGCCGGGGGAGCCGATGAAATAACCGACGAAGGTATGGCTGGGCCTCTCGAAGAGTTCGGCCGGCGTTCCGATCTGGACGATTTCTCCATCGTACATCACGACCACCTTGTCGGCGAAGGTGAGTGCCTCCGTCTGGTCATGGGTCACGTAGACCATGGTGAAGCCGAATTGCTTGTGGAAGCGCTTCAGCTGGGAGCGAAGCACCCATTTCATATGCGGATCGATGACCGTCAGGGGCTCATCGAAGAGGATCGCGTTGACGTCGTTGCGGACGAGACCTCTCCCGAGTGAAATCTTCTGCTTCTGATCGGCCGTGAGCCGCTGGGCCTTGCGGTTCGACCAGTCGGCGAGGTCGATGATCTCAAGCATCTCGCGGACGCGGCGATCGACATCCGGTTCCGCGATGCCTCTGTTGCGCAAGGGAAATGCCAGATTGTCGTAGACCGTCATCGTGTCGTAGATGACCGGAAACTGGAAAACCTGGGCAATGTTGCGTTCCTGCGTGGAAAGATTGGTGACGTCTTTTCCATCGAAGAGGATACGCCCGTGGGACGGCTGCAATAGGCCGGAAATGATGTTGAGCAACGTGGTCTTGCCGCAGCCGGAAGGGCCGAGCAGGGCATAGGCGCCGCCATCGGCCCATTCGTGGTCCACCTCACGCAGCGCATAGGCGGCGTCGGATTTCGGGTTGGGACCGTAGGCGTGGCGGATGTGATCGAGCGTGATGCGTGCCATGTTCGCCGTCCTCAAGCCGCCGCCGCGATGGCGCGGCCGTCTGTTCCAAAAGCCATCAGATGGCGGGTATCCAGGAAAAGCTCGATTTCGGTATCCGGATCGATGTCGTGGATGCCGGGTGCCAGCATGACCCAGCGCACGCCGTTGTAGTGCATATGCACGAAGCTTTCGGAGCCCGTGATTTCCGAAATCTGCGTCTGGGCCTTCACCCTCGCAGCATTGCCGGTCTGTGCCGCGAGCCCCAGGTGATGGGGGTGGAAGGCAATGGTCACCGGACCGTCCGGCACGCCGGACAGATGCGGCGGCACCGCGAGACTGTCTGCTTGCTGGTATCGGAACGAGCCGCCGGACTTGACCACATCGATGAAGTTGAGTGGGGGATCGGCAAACGTCTTGGCGGTCACCAGGTCCGCCGGACGACGGTAGACCTCGATCGTCGGCCCGAATTGTGTGATCCGTCCTTCCGAGAGCGTTGCCGTATTGCCGCCGAGCAACAAGGCTTCGGAGGGTTCGGTCGTCGCATAAACGAAGATGGCGCCGGATTGCGCGAAGATCTTCGGCAATTCCTCACGCAGTTCCTCGCGAAGCTTGTAGTCGAGATTGGCGAGCGGCTCGTCCATCAGCACCAGGCTCGCATTCTTGACGAGTGCGCGGGCGAGCGCCGTACGCTGCTGCTGCCCGCCGGAAAGGTTGAGAGGCGTCCGATCGAGATAGGGGGTCAATCTCAGCAAGTCCGCAGCACGGCGGACTTCCCGGTCGATGGTCTTCGCATCCTTGCCTGCAATCCGCATCGGCGAAGCGATGTTTTCGTAGACGGTCAGGGCCGGATAGTTGATGAACTGCTGGTAGACCATCGCGACGTTGCGTTTTTGCACCGCGACGCCGGTGACATCGGCGCCGTCGAAATGCACGGAGCCGCTGGTGGGACGGTCAAGTCCAGCCATCAGTCGCATGATCGACGTCTTGCCCGAGAGCGTCGGGCCGAGCAATACGTTCAGCGAGCCGCGATCGAATGCAAGATTGGTCGGATGAATATGATACTCACCCCCCACCATCTTGGCGACGTTGCGCATTTCCAGCATTCGAGTTCCCGTGCCTCCTCACATCGGGAACACATGTCGCTTATCCGGCCATTTTTGCCGGTATAGCGGCCATGTACTCCTCCAGATATTGTCTTTCCGTCTCACTCAACCGTAGACCGTCCTTGGTTCTCCGCCACAACACGTCCTCCGCGCTTATGGCCCATTCACGGTCGACAAGATATTTCACTTCAGCCTCGTAAAGATCGCCGCCGAAATGGTGGCCAAGGTCCTGCATCCTGGCGGCGCCGTCGAGGATCGTCGCTGCGCAGGTTCCGTACCGGCGCACCAGACGCCGCGCATGCCTTTCCTCCAGAAACGGATAGCGGGCTTTCAGCTTTACCACTTCTTCCTCGTAACCCTGAGCGGGAAAATCGCCGCCGGGCAGATGGCTTTTCGCGGTCCAGGAATGCCCTTTTGTTCCGATCGCTTCGGCGATCTTCTCCAGCGCGTGTTCCGAAAGACGGCGATAGGTAGTCAGCTTGCCGCCGAAGACGTTGAGCAGCGGTGCGCCCTGAGTGACGTCGACCTTCAGCACATAATCGCGCGTTGCTTCCTGCGCCTTTGAAGCGCCGTCGTCAAAAAGCGGGCGAACTGCCGAATAGGTCCAGACGATGTCGGCCGGTCGCACCGGTTCCTGAAAATACTCACTCGCTGCATTGCAGAGATAGGTCGTCTCCTCGTCGGAGATTTTCACATCCTTCGGATTGCCGGAATAGTCCCGGTCGGTCGTGCCGATAAGCGTGAAGTCGTTCTCGTAAGGAATTGCGAAAATGATGCGATTGTCCCGGTTCTGAAAGAAATAGGCGCGGGATCCCTCGAATTTCCTCTTTACGACGATATGGCTGCCCTGGACGAGGCGCACATGGCGGGCGTCATTGTTGCCGAACGCCTCGCGGATCACCTGGTCCACCCAGGGGCCGGCGGCATTCACCAGCATCCGGGCCTGATAGGTCTCGGTCCTGCCGGTGCTGGCGCCGACGGTCTCGATCGTCCAGAGGCCGCCTTCCCGGCGGGCGGCAACAACCCGGGTACGTGGCAGGATCAAGGCGCCGCGATCGGCGGCATCCCGAGCGTTCAGCACGACCATCCGCGCGTCGTCGACCCAGCCGTCGGAATATTCGAATGCCTTGGTAAAAAGCGGCTTCAGAGGCTTTCCTGCCGGGTCGGTGCGCATATCGAGCACCGCGGTCGGCGGGAGCAGTTTTCGGCCGCCGAGATGATCGTAGAGAAACAGGCCGAGGCGGATCAGCCATGCGGGGCGAACGCCTCCCTTGTGGTAGGGCAAGACGAAACGCATCGGCCAGATGATGTGCGGCGCCATGGCCCAGAGGGTTTCGCGCTCCATCAGCGATTCCCGCACGAGCCTGAATTCGTAATGTTCGAGATAGCGCAGGCCGCCGTGGATGAGCTTGGTGGCACCGGAGGAGGTGCCCGAGGCAAAATCCTCCATCTCCGCCAGTGCGACCGAATAACCCCGTCCTGCGGCATCGCGCGCGATGCCGCAGCCGTTGATGCCGCCGCCGATCACGAAGATATCGTGGATTTTTTGACCCATCATTTCCCTCGCTGATCCGAAACGGCAGCAAGCCACTAGGTATTGTGAACTTAAAATGGATTAAATCGAAAATATTCCGAATGTCAAACGAAACTGGAAGGCTAATGAATTTCCGCGTTCGTCTCGGAAGTCTCCACCAGCGCGACGCCGTTCTGTAGACAGATTTCCCGGATCGAAGGAGATGCGCAGTGGTCGGTGATAAAGGTCTGGACCTGGGAGATCTGGCCTATACGTACGGGGGCGGTGCGCTCGAATTTCGTCGAGTCAGCAACCAGGATCACGTGCCTGGCATTGGCGATGATCGCCTGAGCAACTTTCACTTCGCGAAAGTCATAATCGAGAAGAGCCCCATCCGGGTCGATCGCCGAAACGCCGATGATTGCGTAATCGACCTTGAACTGGCGGATGAAATCGACCGCGGCTTCACCCACGATGCCACCGTCCGATTGACGAACGACGCCACCGGCAATAACCACCTCGATTTCGTCGAGAAGTCGTAACCGATTGGCAACGTTTATATTATTGGTAATCACCATGAGCTCCCGGTGATTGACCAGCGCCTCGCTGACGGCTTCGGTGGTGGTGCCGATGTTGATGAGAAGCGAGGCGTTGTCCGGAATGAGGTTGGCGGCAGCGACCCCGATCGCCTGTTTTTCCGCGGCGGCGATCTGCCTGCGCGCATCATACCGGACATTCTCGTTGCTGCGGGGAAGAGTGGCGCCGCCATGGATCCGCGTGAGAATTTGCTTGTCGCACAGATCATTCAGGTCTTTGCGGATCGTTTGAGAGGTTACCGAGAACGTCGTCGCCAGGTCGTCGACGAGCACTCGCCCCGCCGACTTCGCAAGTTCGACAATTTTCGTCTGGCGGTCCGTGATGAACACTTCACCCCTCCGTTCGCTTTTCTTTCACTTTTAGCGAAAGCGCGCGTAAAGGCAAATGCCGTGCGTCGATTTTTCGACGCACGGTGGGAGCATCCCGGAGTGCTCAGGCGGAGCGGATGCCGGCGACACCCTCCAGCTCGGCTATCACGGTGTCCGACAGCTGCAGTTCCGCTGCGGCGAGGTTTTCACGCAGGTGGCCCACCGACGAGGTTCCCGGAATGAGGAGAACGTTCGGCGCGCGGCGCAGCAGCCAGGCAAGCGCGACCTGCATCGGCGTGGCGTCCAGGCGCTGGGCAACCTCCGACAAGGTCGACGACTGCAGCGGACTGAAGCCGCCGAGCGGGAAGAACGGCACATAGGCGATGCCATCGCGGGCGAGATCGTCGATCATGGCATCGTCTTGCCGGTGAGCAAGATTGTACTGGTTCTGTACGCAGACGATCTTGGCGATGCCTTGACCCTCGGCAATCTGTGCCGGCGTGACGTTGCTGAGCCCGATGTGGCGGACCAGGCCCTGTCGCTGCAGCTCCGCCAGAACCGTCAGGGGCTCTTCGATCGAGCCTTCGGCCGGGCCGTGGACATCGAACATGATGCGCAGATTGACGACGTCCATGGCGTCGAGACCAAGATTGCGAAGGTTGTCGTGGACGGCCTGTGTCAGCTGCTCGGCGGAGAACGCCGGATTCCATGAACCGTCGGTCCCGCGCATGGCGCCGATCTTGGTCACGATCATCAGATCGTCCGGGTACGGATGAAGCGCTTCAAGGATGATCTGGTTGGTCACGTGCGGGCCGTAGAAATCGCTGGTGTCGATGTGATTGACACCAGCCTCGACCGCCTCGCGCAGCACCGCGATTGCCGCATCGCGGTCCTTCGGCGGACCGAAGACACCCTTGCCCGCAAGCTGCATGGCGCCGTAACCGAGCCGTTTGACGTTGCGGTCGCCGAGGATAAATGTACCGGCCTGGTCTATGTTCGACATGGGATATCTCCTTTTCAAGATGACGTGGATATAGAACTTGAGAGGCCGCACGAAAATCGGGTACAGTCGGCACGGGCTGTGCGGAATCTCGAACAATGAAGATCGATCTGGGTGATCTGAATGCCTTTGTGGCAGTGGCGCGCGCCGGCGGGTTCCGCGAGGGGGCTCGGACAACAGGCGGCAGCGCATCAGGATTGAGCGAGGCGGTACGGCGTGTTGAGGCGCAACTCGGGGTCAGGCTTCTCAATCGCACGACGCGCAGCGTGGTGCCGACGGAAGCAGGCGCCGGTCTATTGGCTCGGTTGACCCCGGCACTCACCGAGGTCGACGCGGCACTCGACGTGGTCAACAGGTTTCGCGACAAACCTGCGGGTATTCTCCGCCTCAATGTACCGGTCAGCGCCGCGCGGCTGGTGCTCCCGGCGATCATCCCGCGGTTCCTCGCAGCCTATCCCGACATACGGCTCGAAATCGTCGCCGATGACAGCTTCGTCGACGTGCTGGCTGCGGGATGCGACGCCGGCATCCGTTATGACGAGCGGTTGGAGCAGGACATGATCGCGGTTCCGATCGGTCCGCGCGTGCAGCGTTTCGCGGCCGCGGCATCCCCCGCATACCTCGATCGCCATGGCCGTCCCGATCATCCGCGCGACCTGCTTGGTCACGCCTGCATTCGCGGGCGTTTCACAAGCGGCGCGATGATGCTCTGGGAATTCGAACGGGACGGCGAGGTGGTGCGGATCGATCCGACCGGACCGCTGATCGTACAGATAGGTGCAGCAACCGATCTTGCCGTCGAAGCAGCGATTGCCGGCACCGGCATCATGTTGCTGTTCGAGGACTGGTTGCGGCCCCATCTCGACAATGGGTCCCTCGAACCTGTGCTCGAGCCGTGGTGGCCGCAATTTTCCGGTCCATTTCTCTATTATCCCGGCCGGCGGCTCGTACCGGCGCCGCTGCGGGCATTCATCGATTTCGTCAAGGCGTCTAATCAATTGTGAGAGCGCCGCCGCCCTTGTGTTCGACCGAGGGGCGTCCTCCGTGGCGGATGTCCGTTACTTGCATCCCGCCTTCTGCCGGTCCCGGCTGGAACCACGTTCCCGATGGGGCGTTCAGCAGGATCGCGGAGCAGGACATGGCTGGCAACTGGATTCATCTTTGCATCGACATGCAGCGGATTTTCGCTGAAGACACTCCCTGGCACGTCCCCTGGATGCGCCAGGTATCGCCGTCGATCGAGGAGCTTTCCGGCCGCCACCCGGAGAAGACGATCTTTACGAGGTTCCTCACGCCGTCGCGGCCCGAAGCGATGGAGGGGATGTGGCGGGTGTATTATGAAAAGTGGCGGATGATGACGCGCGAGCATCTCGATCCGGGCCTCGTCGACCTGATCCCGTCCTTGAAAGCGCTTGTCCCTCCTGCACGCATCTTCGACAAGATGACGTATTCTCCCTGGGTGAGCGGAGGGCTGCATGGAATGCTCTTGAAGGAGGGTATCGAAACCGTGGTCCTGACCGGCGGTGAGACCGACGTTTGCGTCCTCTCCACAGCGCTTGGCGCCATCGATCTCGGATACCATGTGATCGTGCTGAGGGATGCCGTCTGCAGCGGAGCCGATGACACGCATGACGCGTCGCTCGAACTCCTGGGAGACCGCTTCTCGGTTCAGCTCCACCTCGCGACTACCGAAGAATTCCTGCGAGGACTCTAGAAAGCCCGCCCGCTCGGCGGAAGTATCGGCCCGTCCGATTTCCGAGCTAAAAGCCCCGTTTAATGCTGCAAAATAAAGCACTCTGCACGGCCCTGCTCCATTTTGCTGCTCCCGGCTTCGAGGTCTCTGTCGACATATTAAGGAGTCGTTGACTACGTGTTTTAGTGATTTTTAATATTCGCATATGCTAGTGGATGCGAGCAGCGCAACGCGGACATGACGTCTTCTGCAGCCTTGGGGCAAAACAATAACGCTGGGATCTGTCATGTTCGCACGCCGACTGAAGGAGAGCCGTGAAGGCTACTCCGTTTTCATCGCCACCTCGCTGCTCCTTCTTGTTGCCATGATCCTGGGTGGAATAGGTGCTCATGTGGTCGGCCGCATGCGCAGTTCCGCGAATGCGCTGGACGACAACAGAGCCACTCTGGCGGCAGAGGCGGCGGTCTCGTCGTTCAAGGAGAAACTCGCCGCGACCGTGCGCGACAATGCCGTCTGGGATGAGGCCCACGCGGCGATTACGCAAGGGGACCGCGAGGGTTGGGTCTATGAGAATTGGGGCAAGACCAGCGAGGACTACGCGCTCTATGACGGGATCGTGCTGACCGCCCCGGAAGGCGGCAAGAGCATCGCCTATCTCAAATCCGATATGATAGACCCGGTCGAATATCTCGGTGAGAAATTTCCCGTACAAACGGAAGCCGCCGCTCGGCCTGGCATCGATCCCATCGTCAATTTTTTCAAAAACGGCGATGACATCATTGCGGTGGCGTCGGAGGCGGTCCAGCCGTTTGGGTCACAGGCGCAGGATCCGACCTACTATGTCCTCAGCTTCTTCAAGACCCTGACGTCTGATGTCGTGGCCCAGATGGCCAAGGAACATCAACTCCCGCAACTCCACATAACCGACCGTCCGGCGGGCGATCTTCTGAATTCGCCGCTCATGGATGTGTATGGACTTGAAGTCGCGCGTTTGGCTTGGCCAAGTGCCGCTCCGGGAAACACTATTTTTGACGAGGCGCGTCCATTTATCGCCGCGGCGGTCGCAATCCTTGGCATCTATCTGGTTGGTGTCCTGTTTGCAGGCTTGTCAGAAACGCGGCGGCTGAAGAGCCTGGCGGATCGCGCCCAGCATGAAGCCACGCACGACAGTCTCAGCGGTCTCTTGAACAGGCTCGGCCTGATCGAAGGACTGGACCGGTTGATGCAGGCCGACAAGAGCCAGGTGCTGGTTTTGCACCTTATCGATCTCGACGGGTTCAAGGCAGTCAACGATGCCTGGGGGCATGCGATTGGGGATCAGCTGATCAGGCTGGTGGCGGAAGCCCTGCGCGAGATCCATGGAGACGTATTCGGTGTCGCCCGGTTGGGCGGTGATGAATTCGCTCTGGTTCAGCGCGGCTCCGCGGACCTCGCCGAATTTGACAATCAGGTTCTCGAACGTCTCAAAAGGCCGTTTCTCATCGAAGGCCGCACGATCGAAATTGGCGCAAGCATCGGCGTTGCCTGCCGTGACGACGCAGGAAATGCGCACGAGCTTCTCCGTCGGGCGGATATGGCCCTTTATGAAGCGAAGGAAATGGGCCGGGGATGCGCCGTCACCTATCATCCGGATCTTGACCGCCGGCGCGAGAAGATTGCGGCCTTGGAAAGCGACCTTCGGCGCGCCCTCCAGAATGACGAGATCCAGCCGGTCTTCCAGCCTCTGGCTTCGGCGGTCTCGGGCGACATCATGGGCGTGGAGGCACTGGCAAGGTGGAGACGCGCCGAAGAAGCAATCGGCCCGGATGCCTTCATACCTCTGGCCGAGAAATGTGGATTGATCGATATCCTGGGCCTTCAGATGCTTCGGAAGTCCATCGTGGCGTCCCGGGCATGGTCTCCGCTCTCTTTGTCGGTCAATGTTTCTCCGATCCAGCTATGCAACCCCAATTTCGCCGGGGATGTGCTCGCTGTCCTGAAAGAGGACGGTTTTGATCCTTCGCGACTGACACTGGAGATCACCGAAGCGGTGCTGATGTCCAACCCTGAACAGGCGAGACGCTCCATCACCGCCCTGAAATTGGCAGGCATCCGTTTCGCTCTTGATGATTTTGGCGCCGGATATGCCAGTATCGGCACGCTTCGTGAATTCGGCTTCGACCGGATGAAGATCGATCGCTCCCTGGTTCAAGCCATAGATGATGGCAGCACCGGCCGGAACGTCCTGACGGCCACGATCTCCTTGGCTCAGGCCCTCGGGATCCCAGTCACGGCCGAAGGCATTGAATCCGCCGATCAAGCGGACGTCCTGCGAATTGCCGGTTGCGATCAGCTGCAAGGCTTTCTGGTGGGCAGACCCATGGGGCGGGATGAGCTTGCGTCCTGGCTGGCTTCATCGATCGCCGCGTGAGGTTCTTCTTGTGACAGCGCCGGCCTAAGCCGAATGCTGTTGTCTGACCTCGTCGAACGGCAGCTCCACGGTGAAGGTCGTGCCCCGGCCCAGAAGGCTCTGGACCGTGATCGAGCCTCCATGCAACTCCACAATTTCCTTGACGATATTGAGACCGATCCCCGTTCCCGCGATGCCGGTGGCGCTGCGGGCGCGAAAGTAGGGCTCGAACAGCTTCGGCAGGTCGTCCGCATCCATGCCGATGCCGGAATCGCTGACGCTGACCAGAACTCGCCGACCGTCCCTCCATCCGCTGACACGGATTTTGGAACCGGCGGGCGAATATTTCACTGCGTTTGACAACAGATTGGAAAAGACCCGCTCTATTGCGGCCCCGTCGATCATCTGCAGGGCTGGAAGCGCTTCGAGGTCATGGTCGATCGTGTGGCTCTTGCTGATCTCCGCCCGGTTTGCGATGCAATGGCGCAGAATCGCACTGAGCGAACCGGCTTCCTTGTTGATCGCAATGGTCCCTGTCTCCAGCCGCCCGGCGGCGAGGATGCTTTCCATCAGCTCGACCATGCGGGCGACGGCGCCCTTGATCTGCAGAGCTTTGCCCTCCAGGAACTGGGGAGTCGCAGCCGCCTTCGTGCGCGTGAGCCGCTGAGCCGCTCCGTCGATCACGGCCAGAGGCGTCCTGAACTCGTGCGAGATCATCCCGACGAAGCGGCGCTGCTGCGCATTGATGCCCCGTTCATGCTGGAGAAGGCGATCCAGCTCGACGTTCTTCTCTTGCACTTCCGCGGTCCTCGCCAGAACGATCTTTTCGAGTTCGTCCCGATGCTGGCGCAGTCTGCGCTCGCTGGACTGGAGGGCTTTAAGGGCAAGCTGGCGGTCGTGCACGTCCTCGAGGAGGCCATACCAGCGGAGGACCCTGCCGTCGCCGTCGAGCCGGGCAGCCGCACGGTTCCGATACCACCGATACCGCCCTTTCGCTGTCCCGATCCTGTAGATCATGTCGAAAGGCGCGCCGGTGTTGACTGCGGACTCCCATTTGGCAATCACTTCAGGCAGGTCAGCGGGGTGCAGGGTCTTCTCCCACCCCCGGCCGAGCGCTTCGCCGACCTCCCGTCCGGAAGCGTTCTGCCACCCTGGACCGACTTCGATGACATTCCCCTGCGCGTCGGCTAGCCACGGCGTCTGGGGATGCAGTTCGATGAGAGAGCGATAGTGCTCCTCGCTTGCCCGCAGGACATCCTCGGCGTGACGGAGCTTGGTGATGTCGGAAATGACGATGATCAGGATAGGACTTTTCCCCGCAGGTCCTGGCAGGAACGACCGCCGCTTGTGCGTGAGAAGCGTCCGGATCGAACCATCCGGCCCCGTGACCTCCTCCTCGAAAAGCCGTTCCTCGCCGGTGGCCAGCACCCCCGCGTCCATCTTCTGGATTCGATCGGCTTCGTCGACAGGCAGGAAACCGCGGTCTGTACGGCCAAGCACCTCATCGAGGCTGACGCCGAACATCTCGCACGCCTTGCTGTTGAGGAACAGGAAGCGCGACTCTTCGTCCTTGATGATTGTCGGTCTTGGCGCGCCCTCGAACAGGTCTTCCAAAAGTTCGCGGTGAGGTGTTTGCAGATCAGGTCCGATGGCGGAGCAGTGGTTCATTGGCAGGCGTCCAGTGTGCTCGCGCAAATTGATCGATGCCTAATGTACATTCAGAGCGTTACCGAATGCTGAAACCGGACGGTGCTGCCTTACGGGGCAAGGCGCTTCTATCAGCAGGCCGGCGAGGGCCGTTTCTTCTGCCCGCCTGACGGAAATTTCGTGGCCGCTTCATGGTATGCGGCCACTTTTCAAGGCATGCCCGGTGACTGCTGCGGACATGCCGGGCTATTACTCCTCGACCCAATAGGAGGTCGTATTCTCGATGACCTTCTTGATTTTGCGATTGTCTCGCCACTCTCGTCCGGTGTCACGGATGACCGGTGTCTGCTGGGGAGAGAAAATGTAGTTCTTGTGCGGCGCCGCCAACCGTTCCAGCTCTGCGTTGACGCCCGAATAGAATTGTTTTTCCGGATCCCGAGAAGGGTCCATCAGGCTTGAAGCCTGCCGGGCGAACGAGCCCCGAAGAATGGAGGGGGAGGTAGTGAATTTCGGAAAAGTCTTGAACAGCGGGATTTTTATGCCGAGGAACCGCGCATATTCGTTCCTCTCATGAAGATGGCCATCCTTGGCGATATTCCAGTTCTGGTCGGCCGTGTGAAAGGATACCTGCATCACGCCTGGATCTGAAAACGGGCCGAAAATCTCCTCGCCGAGGTCGGTCAGTGCGACCCAGTCATCCTCGAGGTGGAACACATAGTCGGAACGCGTATTGGTCCAGAGACGCTGGACCGCGGCGCCAAAACCCGGCTCGCTTGGTCTGAAGAAGGAAGCTGACGGCAGATAGTTGCCGACCACGCGCAGGCACTCGGCTTCATCCTCTTCCGTGCCGAAGATCGGATCTATGTTCACGAGGATGTTCGAGAAGGAAAAATGAGCGAAGCAGCGCTTTGAGAAACTTTCCAATGTCTGCTCGAGCAGGCCCGGCCTTCTGCCGGCAACTATACACAAATCCATACTAAAATTCGCCACGCGGCATATCTCCGGAAAACCCGGAACTCCGTATAGAGTTTCTTTCGTCCAGATACCATAGTGCCCGCAAGGTCACCACCGGCGTCGAGACATGCTGTCCCGCGACCGTGCATAAAGACGCTTGATCGGAGCCATCCGAAATCGACGGCGCGTGCACTCTGCCGAAGGAGGTGCTTGGCCCCGCCTCGACCTTCAGGACACGGCTCAGTTCACGGCCGCCTCCCGCAATGGCAAGCGGCAACGCCGAGACATCGGGCAACTGCTCCGGCAGGGACACGCCGATTGCGTTCCACAAGCCGATACGGGCTACCTTCTGAAGAAGGAAGCCAGATACGCAAGGGTGCCACTGGATCTGCGGGTGGCTATCGAACGCACCTGATGGGCGACTGTACTTGCGCTCACGTGGGCTCCGAAGTGGCAGAAGCAGACCAGTTTATGGAGCTGTCTGTCGGACAATTCAAAAAACCGCCTGGCTTCCCCATAGGTGTCGTCGCGCATCCCCGCTGCGCGCAGGACCGGATCGCCGAAGGCAACGGCAATCGCCGTCCCGTCGCCGCGCATTGCAGCCCTTATTTCATCCGGCTGGTATTCGGTTTCCCGAAATGTCGAAAGGGATCGGTCGGGGTTGAGCTCCAGAATCTCGGCCCACCGCTCGAGCCGCTCGCTGCTGGACATCTGGAAGTCGGGATAGCTGCGGTTTATCCTGGCGATAGTCCTCAGCTGGTCGACTGCACGTTGCTCCATTACGGCCTCCTATTTGAACAAAATAGATGCCCGTCGCCCAATCCGTAATTTGATCCAGACCGCTTTTGATGTCCAATCACGATTGACCCCCGCCACGAGGTCCGGCCTTTCCTTCAATCAAAATTGATAAGCACTGGGGTGACGCCGGCAGCGTATTGCCTGGCCCTGGGGCCGCCGGATCGGCAGAGACTTGCTCTTGCACCGTCCTCAGGCGAAAATGTCACCCTTTTGAAGGATCTCGCGGGGATGCGCGGCATGTTCCTTCACGACCTTGTCGGCGCCGTCGATTTCCTGCAGCATGACGTCGTAGCCCCAGAGATCCGCCAGATGCTGCAGGACCTGTCTGGTCTCGCTGTCCTCGAGAACCCAGTCGTTCGGCGCCCGGTGCTGCAGGAGAAGGCGACGGTCGCCGGCGAGATCGACATCGACGATGTCGATCCTCGGATCGGTCCAGCCGATGTCGTATTCACGCGCCAGCTGGCGGCGGACGCGTTTGTAGCCCCGCTCGTCATGGATCGCCGAAACCAGTATCCCTTCACTCATCTGCGGATCGTCGTAGAGCTGGAAAAGGCGCCACTTGCGGATCAGGTGCGGGCTCAGGAACTGGCTGATGAAGCTCTCGTCGCGGTAGTCGGCCCAGATGCCGCGCAGGACCTGCATCGGATCACCGCGGCCGGCGATATCCGGGAACCAGTCACGGTCCTCATCTGTCGGCTTCGTCACGATCCGCTCGATATCCTGCATCATCGCAAAGCCGATGGCGTAGGGGTTGAAGCCGGAGAAGCGCCGATCGTCATAGGTCGGCTGGAATACGACATTGGTGTGGGATTTCAGGAATTCGAAATAGTTCCCGTCGCTGATCTGCCCGCGGTCGTGCAACCGTTCCATGATCTGGTAATGGACATAGGTCGCAGTCCCCTCGTTCATCACCTTGGTCTGGCGCTGCGGGTGGAAATATTGCGCCACGTGGCGGACGATACGCAAGATTTCCCTTTGCCATGGCTGCAGCCGGGGCGACGACTTTTCGAGGAAATAGAGCAGATTATCCTGCGGCAGGCCGAGTGCTGCGCGCCGCCTCTCGAGATCGACATCGGCCGCGTCGCGCTTGCGGCCAGCCGGCACGGTGCGCCAGAGGTCGTTGAACATCTGTTCTTCGTGAGCGCGCCGCTCCTGCTGGCGCTTTTCCTCCTGGCGCAGGTCGAGCCGCGTCTTGCCCGCATAACGGTGCACCCCATGCGACATCAGCGCGTGAGCGGCATCGAGGGTCCGTTCCACCGCCGTTTCGCCGTAACGTTCTTCGCAGCGGGCGATATAGCTCTTGGCGAAATCGAGATAGTCGAGAATGCCTTCGGCGTCCGTCCACAGCTTGAAGAGATAGTTGTTCTTGAAGAAATGGTTATGACCGAAGGCCGCATGGGCGATTACCAGTGTCTGCATCGTCGCGGTATTTTCCTCCATCAAGTAGGAGATGCAGGGCGACGAATTGATGACGATCTCATAGGCGAGATCCCGCATGCCGCGGCGGTAGAAGGCCTCGTGATGCGCGAAATGTTTCCCGAACGACCAGTGCCGGTAAAACAGCGGCATGCCGGTCGATGAATAGGCGTCCAGCATCTGTTCGGCCGTGATCACCTCGATCTGGTTCGGGTAGACATCGAGCCCGAGTTCGCCGATCGCGATCTCCTCGCAGGCATCGTGGATGCGCTGGAGCGTCGTGAAATCCCAGTCCGCGCCGTCGAAGAGCAGTCGATCCTTCTGCATAGCCGCCTGGGTCATGGCACCGCCTTCGTCTGTGTCGAACGCTTCTGGAAGAGGTCGTGGAAGACTGGAAAGATCTCGTTCTTGCGGCAGACCTTGCGCATCGCAAGAGTTGCCGAGCTCGATCGGATGCTCTCATAAAGGCGCCAGAGGGGCGAATTGGAGGCGAGCGAATCCCCGCCCTCCTCGTCGACTTCGATATAGGCGAAGTACTGGCAGAGCGGCAGGATCTCGTGTCTCAGCAGATGACCGGCCGGACCTTCGTCCCGATAGGAGTTGTCGCCGTCCGAAGCCTGTGCGGCGTAGATGTTCCATTCGGTGGGATCGAAGCGTGCGGCGATGATGGAGCGCATCGCCGCAAGCGCGCTCGATACCAGCGTGCCGCCGGTCGCCTGGCCGTAGAAGAAGGTCTCTTCGTCGACCTCCTCGGCCTTCTCGGTGTGGCGGATGAACACGATCTCGACCTTTTCGTAACGCTGCGAAAGAAACAGATAGAGCAGCAGGTAGAAGCGCTTGGCCAGATCCTTCATATGTTCCGACATCGATCCGGAGACGTCCATCAGGCAGAACATCACCGCCTTCGCAACCGGCTTCGGTTCGTTCTCGAAGCGGCGGTAGCGCACGTCGAGCGGGTCGACATAGGGAATGCGCCGGATCCTGTCGGTCAGCGACTTGAGTTCTGCCTCCAGTGCAAGGCGGGTCTCATCATCCTCGCTTTCCTCGATCTGGCGTTGCAGCGCCTCGATCTCGGCGGGCTTGGGGCGCTTGAGAGCGATGCGCCGCATCATGGCGAGCCGCGTCGTCCGGTCTATGGAGAGATTGGAAGGGGAGCCCGAAATGGAGTACCCGGCCCGCACCGGGCTCATCTCCTCGGTCTCGCTGAGCCGCCGTTTGGCAAGCTCGGGCAGCTCGAGATCATCCAGGAAAACCGAGAGGAATTCCTCGCGCGTCAGGACGAAGCGGAAGCCGTCTTCACCGTCGCCCTGGCCGGCCTCTTTGGGCCTGCCGGCACCCTGGCCGGGGGGGCGGGGAATGATATCGCCTTCGACAAAGGCCCGGTTGCCGGGGAGGACATGGTCCGTAATGCCGCCCTCGGCCCGGCGAAAGCTCGGCTCGCCCATGCCGCCGATCGGAAGGCTGACTTCGCCGCCATCCAGTACATCACGGATGCTGCGGCTTTGCAGGGATCGCCTGACTGCTTGCTGCACGGCGTCCTTTGCGCGCCGCAGAAACCGCTGCCGATTTTCCAAACTTTTACCGCGCGGGTTCAGCCGCCGGTCGATGATGTGCATGTTGGCTCCTGCATGAGCATTAGGGTCTGTACTCAACTAGGTTTCGGATGCCGCACAACCCAGTATGCCACAATCCTACGGCCTGTCGTCACACACAATGATGGAGATGGAATCCACCTTTGTGTGTCTAAGGAACTGAACGGTTTTCTTGCATGCTGCGTTCCAAATCCTAATTGAGTACAGACGCTAACCTGCCTGTTTGACCCGCATGTACCACTCCACCAGACGGCGAACCTGTCTCTCGGTGTAGCCGCGCGCCGTCATGCGCGACACGAACTCGCTGTGTTTCTTTTCTGTTTCGCCGTCCTTCTTCGATCCGAAGGAGATGACCGGCAGAAGATCCTCCACCTGGGAGAACATTCTTTTCTCGATCACTTCCCGAATCTTCTCGTAGCTCGACCAGGACGGGTTCTTGCCGCCGTTATTGGCTCGCGAGCGGAGGCAGAACTTGACGATCTCGTTGCGGAAATCCTTCGGATTGGCGATGCCCGCCGGTTTTTCGATCTTGGTCAGTTCCTGGTTCAGGAGTTCGCGATCGAGAAGCTGCCCGGTGTCCGGATCCTTGAAATCGACATCCTCGATCCAGGCGTCGGCGTAGTCGACGTAACGATCGAAAAGATTTTGACCGTAGTCGGAATAGGATTCCAGATAGGCCTTCTGAATCTCATTGCCGATGAACTCCGCGTACCGCGGGGCAAGGTCTGCCTTGATGAACTCGATATACCGCTTTTCGGTTTCCTCCTGAAACTGTTCGCGGCGGATGGCCTGTTCCAGCACGTACATAAGGTGGACCGGATCGGCGCCGATATCCGTCGTGTCGTGGTTGAAGGTCGAGGCGAGTACCTTGAAGGCAAAACGTGTCGATATTCCGTCCATGCCTTCGTCGACGCCGGCCGCGTCCCGATATTCCTGGACGCTGCGGGCGCGCGGATCGGTTTCCTTGAGGCTTTCGCCGTCATAGGCACGCATCTTGGAGAAGAAGGTCGAGTTCTCGTGCTTGCGCAGCCGCGAGAGTACGGAAAACCGGGCCAGCATCTCAAGCGTCGCCGGCGCGCAGGAGGCATCCGCAAGCTCCGAACCTTCGATCAGCTTCTCATAGATATGCTGTTCTTCGGTCACCCGCAGGCAATAAGGAACCTTGATGACGCAGATGCGGTCGATGAAGGCCTCGTTGTTCTTGTTGGCCTTGAAGCTCTGCCATTCCGCCTCGTTCGAATGGGCAAGGATGACGCCGGAGAAAGGAATGGCGCCGATATTCTCGGTGCCCATGTAATTGCCTTCCTGCGTCGCCGTGAGCAGCGGATGCAGCATCTTGATCGGCGCCTTGAACATCTCGACGAATTCGAGCACGCCCTGATTGGCGCGGTTGAGCCCGCCGGAATAGCTGTAGGCGTCCGAGTCGTTCTGGGAATAGTTTTCGAGCTTGCGGATGTCGACCTTGCCGACCAGCGACGAGACGTCCTGATTGTTCTCGTCGCCCGGTTCGGTCTTGGCGATGCCGATCTGGCGTAGTCGGGAGGGCTGCAGCCTCACCACCCGGAAACGGGTTATGTCGCCTCCGAATTCATCGAGCCGTTTCAGGCACCAGGGGCTCATCAACCCGCTGAGGCGCCGGGTCGGAACGCCGTACTGCTCGAGCAGCATCGGCCCCATCGCCACCGGATCGAAGAGGTTGAGCGGGCTTTCGAAAACCGGGCTGATATCGTCGCCGGCCTTCAGTACGTAGATCGGATTGGCCTCCATCAGCAGCTTCAGGCGCTCGGCGAGCGATGACTTGCCGCCGCCGACCGGGCCGAGCAGGTAAAGAATCTGCTTTCGCTCTTCCAGCCCCTGCGCGGCATGCCGGAAGAAGGAAACGATCCGCTCGATCGTCTCTTCCATGCCGAAGAAACCGGCAAAGGCCGGATAGGCCCGGATGGTGCGGTTCATGAAGATTCGGCCGAGCCTGGCATCCTTGGCCGTGTCGACCATCTGCGGCTCGCCGATCGCCGCCAGCAGCCGCTCGGCCGCGTTGGCATAGGCCATCGGATCTTTTTTACAAAGCGCCAGATACTCGGCGACAGACATATCTGTCTCGCGCCGGGCTTCGTAGTTCCTGGTGAAGGCATCGAACAAGGATTCACTCGGCATAGGCTACTCCAGTCAGGGTTGCGCTACTGCTCGACTGCCGCAAAGATTGAAAACGCTGCGGCAATCTATTGAGAATCAAGATGTTTCTAAACCTAATACGACACCCGGAGCGTTTTCATGGCAATGCACAAAAATGTGCGTCCACAAATCCGTGCTGACTTGGCAAACAGCAAGTGAGGGGCCTGTTGCATCCTCGCGACAACGTCTGCACGACGCTTCGGGCCTTCCAGGATGTCGCGTCGTCGGCGGGGAAGACAAGCCCTGCTTCGCCGTCTATGGATGCAACCGGCAGCGAGACGAGCGTTTCTGATGGACCAGCAGTTTTTCGATAGAGGCTCCGTGGAGGTGGCGCGTGACCTGATCGGCGTCGAACTCGATGTATCCGGCGCAGGCGGCGTGATCGTCGAGACGGAAGCCTATGAGCCGGACGACCCGGCATCTCACAGTTTTCGCGGGCCTACGCAAAGGAACGCGGTGATGTTCGGCCCGCCCGGGCATGCCTATGTCTATCGTTCCTACGGTATCCACTGGTGCCTGAATTTCGTCTGCCAGCCCGGAAGCGCCGTGCTGATCAGGGCGCTGCAGCCGGTCAGAGGCCTTGGCGAGATGGAGAAGAGGCGCCGCCTTGCCGATCCGCTGCTCCTATGCTCCGGTCCGGGCCGGCTCTGCCAGGCGCTCGGCATCACCATCGAGCACAATGGCATGCCGCTGTTTTCGCCGCCGTTCGAGCTCACTTTGCCGAAAACACCACCGCTGGTCGTCACCGGGCGGCGGATCGGCATCTCCCAGGCTGTCGATCTGCCATGGCGTTTCGGTCTTTCCGGCTCCCTGCATGTCAGCAGGAAATTCACCGGCAAGGGTGGCATGGCGCCCTGAGCCGAGCGATTATCTGTTGCGGCCGAGCAGCGACAGCAGTCCGCCGGTCGCAAGCCCGAGCAGCACCCCGCCTGCGGCCAGCAGCAGGGCATAGGACATGATATTGTCCGACAGCCAGTTCGCCGCGATCAGCCGCGCATTTCCCGGCGAGAATGGCTGCGTCGGCATGAACCGGAACCAGCTTACCGGCACGTCGTGCGGCTCCTTGCCACCGCCTTCATAAACGATGATGCGGCCCTTCAGCCGGTCCCATTCCTCCCGCGCTGAAAAAGCCTGCATGCCTTCTGCAAGCGATGCGGAATCGGGGGAGATGATCGCGGTCCAGGTGCCGAGCTCGGTCGGGTCGCTTTCCTGGGCGATGATCAGCTTCGCCGTTTGCGGCGGCTTGTAGAGTTCGTCGGTGGCCGGGGCAAAACGCAGCATCGCCATGCTGAGGTCGAAATTGTCCTTCGCCCAGTCGCCGAGCGCCCTGAACTGCTGCGAAAAGAAGTTGTTGCCGGCGCGCTGCTGCCAGTCCTGCAGGGTCAGCGAGGTCCTGGCCGACGTGTTCGATGACACGCCCGCGGGGTTCCAGCTGTTGCGGCTCTCCTGATCGATCTTCAGCTGGGTGAGGACATTGGCCGGGAATTCCGAGATGGAGCCGATGAAGAGCGCGTTCGCTCCGGCTACCCGCGCTGCGGATATGGTGACATCGACCGGGATCACGTGGTGCGAGGCGATCGACATCTTTCCGAGAAAAGTCGCCGCCGCAGACAGGGTTTGTTCGTCGATCCGGCCGAGGAACAGTGAAACGGGCTCGGTGTCTATCCGGTAGGGAAAACCGGTTCCGGCAGTGGCGGCGAGATTGGGCACCTGGGCGATGCGGGCGAAATCGGGCATCTGGAACTGGGAGCTGCCGAAGAGCGCGAACCTTGCCTTGCTGTCGGCGGTGCTGCCCGGAGCGCAGGCGATATCCTGGCGCGTCAGGAGCGCTGCTTCCACGGTGATCGTGTTCACGCCCGGCTTGAAATGCTGCAGCGTGAGCTTGATCGGCAGATGGCGCAGGATCGCGCCGCCGGAGGAAGTGATCGGCACGGTCGAGGCTATATCGCCGTTGACGAAGATGTCGATGTGGCTGCCCGGTTGAACGTCGGCCGTATAGGCGGCATCGAGCAGGATGCGCGCTTCCCCGTAGGCATTGGCATAAAAGTCGGCCGGTACGCCGATCGTGAAGCGGGTGCGGAACAGCCGGCCGGTGAATTCCTGGCTTTCGATCCCGAGCTGCGCGAAATCGATCGCCGCATTCGAAAACAGGAACGGCGTATCGAGGCCGTGCCAGGCCTGGGTAGACAGCGTCTCGCGCCGTTGCGTGGCCGAACCGTCGGTGGCAGCGACGAAGCTCTCGATCAGCCCTTCCAACGCCGGCCAGCTTGGGCCGGATAGCACGAGGGCCGAGGCGCCGTGGGCGCCGGGATAGTCGAGAAAACTCGCCACGGCGGCATTGGCGGCCGCGGGCGGCAGAGCCGGCAGCAGCGGCCGCAGTTCGTCGCGGGTACCGACGAAGATCGCAAGCTCGCCAGGCTTCGGCAATGCGCTGGGCGTCTTCTCGAACGCAAAGGATTGGTTGGGCATGCCGCCCATCAGCGCCAACCCTTGGGTCAGCCGCATCAGCATGTCGGTCGCGCCGAGCTGGTCGAGCGCCGGCACGATCAGCCGGAAGCGGGTGCCCCCTTTTTCGTCGACGCCGACGGCGCGGATGTCGTCGAGCCGCGAAAGCCGGTTCGTTCCGCTCGCGCCGAATGTCATGAACGTTCGCTGCGGGTCGATATCCGTCCACAGTTCGAAGGTCGATTCGATCGTGCAGTCGGTGCGGTGCCGCTGGTCGGCGCGAAAGCGGACGAGGTTGATGCCGGCTTTCAGAACGCCTACCGGAATATCGAGGACGCGGTCGCTGATCTGATCGGGCGAGGCGATCGGATTGGCATAGACCGGCACGTCGTTGACGGTGACCGCCAGTTCGGAGACCTCCGGCGCGACAACGATGGAATTCTGGTAACCGAGATTGAGCTTTGCCGGCGCCGCCGCCTGTTCGGGTGTCAGGTAAATCGACCATGAGCGCTGATCGGCCTCGCCGTTCAGCCGCAGGCTCTTTTCGGGCACCAGATAATGCCGCCCGGCGAGCTCTGCGGGAAGCGCCGCGGGCTGCCGCGCCGGTGTTGCCACCTGTGCGGCGGGCGCGGGCGTCCCAGGAGGGGGAGATGTTATCCTTGGCGGGGCAGGGGTCGGCGCGGTCTGGCCGGAAGCGCGAGGCGGCGGCAGCGGGATCTGCGTCTGCACCGGGCCGGGAGCAGGCGATGCCGGCCGGGATGCGGGCGCCTGCTGGCCCGGTGGAGCCGTGGACGGCGTGTTCTGTGGCCGCTCCGGCCCCATGTTGAACGGCGCAGGCGTCTGGGCCGGCGCGATGCCTGCGGAGAAAAGAAGAACTCCGATTGCGAGAGCCTTTTTCATCATGCCCTCCTATTTCTGTCCGCCTGCGGCGTTATCGCGTCCGGTGTTGCGGACGAGATAGGAAAGCCCGCGGGCCGTCTGGTAGATCGCGAGGCCGAAGAACCACAATGTACCGGCAACGAGGCCCGGATTGTGCCGGCGCGAGACCTGGAACTGGGTCCACTGAGCGGAATTGGCAAAGATCAGGTCGGCGATCAGCCGGTGGTCGGTCGCCCGCTCCGGCAGATAGCGGCAGCCGATCGAGGAGACGTCACCGATCGTCTCCACGTTGCGCACCTCGATCGGCAGGTCGCTGATAGGCAGGTCGCTATAGGGCTGGAATCGGAGAATGCATCTCTTTCCGGCAGCGATATCCTTGAACCCTTCCGTATAGACCTGCACGCCGGCGCCATGCACGGAGACGTCCTCGATCGTGGCGGTGAACCAGCGGTCGCCGACGCCGAACTCGCAGCGGCGGCTGACCTTGACGCGCCGCGAAGCCTGCCGTTCGCCCCGTTCGGACACGACCCCGAGCGCGCAGCCGGCAAGGATGATGTTGAGCAGATTCCAGCCGCCGACCACCAGGGTCACGTCGGCCTTGAAGGGTTCGGCGTAGACCCGGTAGACGCTGATCGCGAATGCGACGAGCAGCACGAAAAAGATCACGAAGAATGGCCGGCTGATTTCCGAAAGTCGGCTGACGGAGACGGATTCGTCCTTGGCGGTCACCTTGAAGGTCGGCTTGCGCGGATTGAGCATTACCGAGACGACGGCAGGCAGAAGGTGAACCGTCTGCACATATTCGTAGAGTTCGGAAATCCAAGGCCAACGGAACGCCCCGTAGAGATAGTTCTGCATCATCAGGTTCACGATCATATAGGTCAACGAATAGACCATGAATTCGCCGCCGGACGAGGTGAAAATCTCCAGATCGAAAAACAGGTAGAAGAGCGGCGCGAAGAGAAAGATCGTGCGCGGGAAGGGAAAAAGCCAGAACAGCGTCGACGACATGTAGCAGAACCGTTGCGGCAGGGAGAGGCCGCGCTTGAGCGGCGGAAAGCGGAAGCGCAGGATCTGCATCATGCCCTGTGCCCAGCGGCTGCGCTGGCCGATGAAACTTGCAAAGGTGGCAGGCTGCAGACCGGCGATCAGCGGCCGGTCGAGATAGAGGCTGTGCCAGCCGCGGCTGTGCAGGTCGAGCGCGGTCTCGCAGTCCTCGGTGATGCTGACGCCCGAGAAGCCGTTCGACACTTCGAGCGCCTTGCGGTTCAGAACAGCCGCCGATCCGCAGAAGAAGGCCGCGTCCCACTTGTCGAGTCCGCGCTGGATGATGCCGTAGAACATCTCGTTCTCGCTCGGCATCTTTTCGAAGGTGCGCAGATTACGCTCGACCGGGTCCGGGTTCAGGAAGAAATGCGGCGTCTGGACGAGAAAGAGTTTCGGGTCCTCGTCGAAATAACGGACCGTCTCCAGCAGGAAATCCCGGGCCGGCGCATGGTCCGCGTCGAAGACCGCGATCAGCGATCCGGTCGAATGCTTGAGCCCGTTGTTGAGATTGCCGGCCTTGGCATGCTCGTTGCGCTCCCGGGTGAGGTAACGCACGCCAAGATCGTCACAAAGCTGCTGCAGCAACTTGTGCCGGCTTTCTGCAGCGCGGGCATCGGCGACATTGGCGGATTTGCGCTTCTCAAGCGTGCTGCCGTCGTCGAGCAGCCATACGGTCAGCTTTTCCGAGGGGTAGTCCATGTTGCGGGCGGCGGCGAGCGTATTGGCAAGCAACCTCTCGTCTTCATTGTAGCTCGGTACGAAGACGTCGACCGTCGGCAGTTCCCGATCGCGTCGTCCATAAGGCGGGCGCGACGGCAGGGGCATGGAAACGACGAACAGGCTGAGCGCCAGCATCAGCACGCTGTACATCTCCGCCAGATAGACCAGCAGCCCCGGAATGAAGTTCTCGAGTTGGTTGACCGGCGGCAGCGTGCTTGTCGTGCGCCAGTAGACGTAGCGCATCACCATGGCGGTGCCGAAGGAGAGCGCCACGAGACGCCATTTTCCTTCTGCCTTGAGCAGCCGGATGACGCCCATCACGGTAACGACGAGAATGCTGGCGATGAGCTGGGTGCGCGTGTTGATCGGCAGCGTCACGAGCGCGATGATCAATGCGCTCGCGAGCGCCCAGATGACCGCAGAAAGGAATGTCCGCATCCTGGGCTATCTCCAGCAGCCGGAAGATCCGGGCATCGATCGATCGGAATGGTTCGGCTTATCGGCACGCATTGGCGGCCCCGCTGGTCACGTTCGTGCAGGAAGGCGACGGAACACTCACCCGCCCGGTTTGCTGCGCGAGGCCCGACGGCGAGGGGACGAGCGGTGCGCGCGAGACCGATGGTTCTGCCGTGACCGGCGGCGTGTCCGTTGCGGTCTGCGTCATCACCGGCCTCGGCACCGAAACCACAGGCGCCACCGGTGGCACGGCTGCTGCCGCAGCAGGTGGCGTCGATTGGGCGACAGGGGCCGGCGCGGAACGGGTATAGACCGCACTGGTTCGCTGCGGCAATACCGGGACAATGGGCTCGGCTGAAGTCGGCCGCGGATAGATCGGTGAACCGACGCCGCCGAGGCTCGGGGAAACCGGCTGCGGTTCCCCATAGGGGTTCCAGCCTCCGTTATCCACCGCACCGGTGATCGTGTAATTGTACATGAAGGCAAGCAGCTTCTGCTCGGTGGCGGTCGCCTCGCAGATTCTTGCGCGGATCTGGATCGAGCCATGGTTCGCGAGCGGCGAGATCGTCCCGGACGGGCTGCGGACCTGCTGCCAGCCATACATGCAGAGGTCGTTGCCGGCGCCGCGCCCGAAGGCGTAGCCGAACGGGCCGTAATTGTTCTGGACGAAGAAGGACGAACGCACCATCCGGACGCCCGGCAGCGCCCGCCGCATCTCCGAGGCGATCCCGGCTTCCGTGACCGGTGTCGAGGTGAGCTTGTTGTCGCTGAGCTTGAAAGGACTGGCGGTGCCGAAGAACTGGGCCTTTAGCAGGTTCTGCCCTGGGGTCAGGGCTGAGGTATAGAGAAGGATGTCCTGATCGACGGCGTTGTCGTAGCGCCGTTCGATGACACTGACGATCCCTGGGCCGGCCGGCGGCGGCAGGACCATGGCCTGTTCGGCCGGCAGGTTCTTGGCAAACGTACCCATCTGGACGGGTTGGCCGGCGCAGCCGGCAGCCAGAAGCGGCAGTCCGCAAAACAGAACCGCTGCACCCAGATGGCCGAGGCCGCTCATTTTCTGTTTTCGAACCAGATGCTTTTCCGCCATGCCGAGCACTACCGATAGGTCGCGGACATCTCATTGTCCGTGGGAGGTCCCTGGCGACAGCTCATCGCAGAGCGAGCTGCAACCGAACGATTCCCGAGACCGACTCAGCCATTTGATGAGGTAAATCTAAATTGTTCGTTAACCATATGAGTTCATTCTTTAGAAAGAGAAGGCGAAAAGAGCCGAAGCCCGCCGCATGAGGCGTAGACGGGGAGTAAGGACGATAGCGGAGTGAGTATGCGGTTTTCGCTGATCTCATTGACGGTTTTGGGCATTGGCGCCGTGGGGTTGTATGGTTTGAGCCGTCAGCCGACGGTGGATCTTGGCCTGTTGACGAGCTCCGTCAATTCGCTTCCCTCTCCGCCCAAGGGACCGCGTCCACCGACACCGCTCGTCGAAAAGACCGAGCGCGTCGTCGCCCAGCTCCTCTATCCGAACCAGGATACGGCGACGCCGGCCAAACCCGGCTCTTCGTCGCTGGTGATCGCCCAGGCGCCGGCAGCAACCCAGCCCGCCCCACCGGTCCCGCCCGCAAACCCGCAGCAGGTCATTTCAGCCGCCGCCGTGCCGCCGGTCCAGCCGCCGGCGGTCGACGAAAGCGCTTTGCGCTATTTCGCGGCGAGGGGCGATACCGCCCGCCTGCAGGCGGAGATTTCCCGTCTCAGGGCGCTCTATCCAAGCTGGACCCCACCGGCCGATCCTTTGGCGGTCCAGATCAATACCGACCGCCAGCTCGAAAACATGTGGGCCCTCTATGCCCAATCCCGCTATGCGGATGTCCGCAAGGCGATCGCCGACCGCCAGGCGGCGGAACCCGGCTGGCAGCCGCCGGCGGATCTTCTCGAACGTCTGAAGCTTGCCGAGGCGCGCGCCGGTCTGGTCACCGCTTCCGACGCTGAAAACCATGACGCAGTGATCCGCATGGCGGCCGACAATCCGAGCCTGCTCACCTGCAGCGAAGTCGATATCCTGTGGCGGGTGGCGGAAGCCTTCGCCAGGACCGACAGGCAGGGCCGCGCCCGCGACGCCTACACCTATATCCTCGACAACTGCGACGATTCCTCGGAGCGTTTCGCGACCGCGCAGAAGGCGAGCGAGCTGTTGCCGCCCGATATGCTGGAGGACCTGCTTGCCAAGGAACGGACGCCAGCGGGCGGCCAACCGGAATTCGAGCCGCTGCGCGACGACATCGCGCGACGGCTGGTCGCAGCCGGCAACACCGATGCGAAGCTCGTGGTGGCTGAAAAATACCTGACACGGCTGGAGCGGCTAGCCGAGGCGGACGGCAAGGCTTCCGATGCGCTGATGCTCGGCTGGTATTTTTATCGCCGCGACAATCTCGGCGGGGCCGAGCGCTGGTTCCGCCGCGCCTTCAACAAGGAGGAGACCGCTTCGGCCGCCGAAGGGCTGGCACTGACGCTGGTCGCACAGAAATCGCCGGTGGAAGCGGAAACCGTGCTTTATCGTTGGCGCGAAACCTCCGACGGCGCCAAGGAAGCCTATCTGGCCGCCGTCGCCAATCTGCTGGCGCTCGATCCTCCGCCGGTGCTGCAGGACGACGTCCTGCGCCGCATGGCACCGGTGGTGATAACCTCCCGCAATGCGGATGCGGCCCAGCAATTCGGCTGGTACGCCCGCGCCATGCAGCAGCCGCAAACAGCAGCCGAATGGTTTCAGGCGGCGCTCGCCTGGAAGCCGGACGACGAATCGTCCGCCTACGGCCTCGCCCTGACGCGCAACGACCTCGGCGACAAGCCGGGGGCGGCCCAGATCCAGAGGGCATGGGCCGGCCGGTCCGAACGTATCGCACGGCTCGGTGAACCGGTGAACGAGCGGGAGGCGCAGCGCCGGCAGCCCGCGGTGGCATCGAGGTCGAACGCCGCTGGCTCGAGAGCGAATGTGCCTGCTGCCGAAGAGGCCAGGCCCGTCGCCCGGACCGACATGACGCAGGCTGCGCCCCAGCCGATCCGCAGGACAGCGAGGATATCCGGCCAAGTCGCTGTCCGCCGCGGGCAATGCTCGACGACGCTCGATCCTCGCCGGATTCCGCCGGAAGCGGCGCTGGCCAGGGGCTGGTGCCTGATGGATCTCAATCGTCCCCTTGAGGCCGCACAATCCTTCGATGCCGCCTATGCGAGCAGCTCTGCCGCTGCTCGCTCCGATGCAGCTTACGGCAAAAGCCTCGCCTATCTGCGCGCCGGCTTGACCGACAAGGCGTCTGTCGCTGCGGCCGACTCGGCCCAGACCAACCAGCGTGCGGTGGAGCTGCAGACAGCGATTCTCTCCGACCGCGCGGTTAACGCCTTCAAGGCCGGACGCTATCGCGAGACGTTGCTGGTGCTCGACCAGCGGGCGCAGATCGCGCCTGAACAGTCTGATCTTATGTCGCTGCGCGGTTATGCGCACCTCAACCTCGGTCGGCTTGCCGATGCCACTCGCATCTTCCAGGCACTCGCCGATATGGGCGACAAGGCGGGCTTGCGCGGGCTCGCCGACGTTCAGGCGATGAACTGAGAAAACCGCAGCTCCGCGTAGTGCCGAAACAAATGCCCCCATAGCGGGTAATATGCGCCCGGTTGAAGCAAAACAGGCATCCTTGCACCTTCCATTAACCTTCAGGCAAGGAATTAACCATACATATTAGAGACCACGGCGAAATGGGATGACTGCGGTCTCCCACCAGGCATGAAGCCGCAAAGCCGTACCGGTCCAATCCGGTATCCGCTCATGAAAATCCAGCAAAGCCGTGGTGACCGCGTTGCCCATGCCCGACGGATATTGATCCGGTTTGGCGAGCATCCCCGTTCATCAGGCGCTGGCGACAGCAGCTCGCATGCCGCCGATCCTCTCCGAGGATTGGCTTGATTAATTTGGGGACGGCTTTGGTGCAGGAAATGCCATCGGATCAGGCGCGACGTGGCCAGGCAGGCAGCCTGGGCGAGAGACTGGCATTTGCCGGCCTCGACGGCGAACTGCGCGATCTGCTGCGCCGATGCCGCCCGCAGCTCGACCGGCATCTGAAGACCGGCCTGCGCGACCTTTTTCACCGCTTTCAATCCTTTCCGGAAGCCGCCCGCAATTTCGAAAGCGAGCAGCAGATCGAACGGCTGCACGACCTGCAGGCCTCCCATTGGGGCGTGCTGACCGATGCCCGCTTCGATGCGCTCTACGCCGAGCGGGTGAAGGTTCTCTCCGACGCCGAGAGCCGCATGGGTCTCGATCCGCGCTGGCACGTCGCCGGTCACGCCGTAATGCTCGAACACCTGATCGCCGGCGCGATCGTCGATCTCGCTCCGAAGTCGCTGCTGCCGGGCGGCCGCAAGCGTGAGCAGGAGCTGCTCGACCTCGTCGGCGCGATTACCCGCCTGGTGATGGTCGATGTCGAGATTGCCGTCTCGCTCCGCTTCAACGAACAGCGCCAGAAGCACCAGCGCGCGCTTGCCGAACAGCGCGAAGCCGATCACGCGCAGGCGATCGAAACCTTCACCGACGTCATCGCAGCGCTTGCCGACCGCGATCTGACGGCGTCTCTGCCGGCCGATGTGCCGGATGTCTATCGAGAGCTCGCCGATCTTCTCAATCAGGCGGTCGCCGGCATGCGCTCCTCGGTCGAGACAGCCGACGGACACGGCCAGAAGGCTGGTGCGCTCACTCAATCGCTTGCCGAAGGCGCCCGCTCGTTCGCCTCCGCTTCCGAAGAACAGTCGGCCCGCCTCAAGGAGGCGGCACGCGTGCTGCTCGACGTCACCGCCAGGGTCAAGGGAAGTGCCGCCGAGACGGCTGCCGCCGAAAAAGCCGCAGCCGAGACGCGCCGGTCGGTCGAGGCAAGCGGCGAGGTCGTCGGCCGGGCGATCAACGCCATGGCGGATATCGAATCCTCGGCCGAAAAGATCGGCGAGATCATCGGCGTCATCGACGACATCGCGTTCCAGACCAACCTGCTGGCGCTGAACGCGGGCATCGAAGCGGCCCGCGCCGGCGAGACGGGCCGCGGGTTTGCGGTCGTCGCCCAGGAAGTGCGCGCGCTTGCCCAGCGCTCCGCCGATGCCGCCCGCGAGATCAAGACGCTCGTCAACGGCACCAAGTCCCAGGTGGATGCGGGTGTCGAGATGGTTCACCGCACCCAGGAGGCGATCGGCGGCATCGTCCGCCAGGTTTCCGATATCAATGACGCGATCGCCGGCATTGCCCGCGATACCGGCGAGCAGGCAGTCGGTCTCGACCGATTGACCCTCGAGATCGGTTCGGTCAGCGAACACGTCGCCTCGAATGCAAGCCTCGCGTCCCGCGCCGGCGAAGGCGCCGACGAACTCCATACCGTCATCCTGGAACTCGGACGGACGGTCCGCGAGTTCCGGATCGAACGACAGAACCGTTATGCGGATGCGCGCCGTCCGGCAGCGCCAAGACCCCAGCCGACTCTCGTCCCGATCGCGCCGATGGCTTCCGAGCGTGCGGATGACGGCGAATACATCTTTCAGAAACGACAAGGAATAAGCTGATGGCAGCAAAGAAGGCTGGACCTGCAAGTTTGAAGCTGGCCGCGGTGCTGGACCTCAACGAGGCCTCGAACCTGCATGGCAAGCTGGTCTCCATGCGCGGCAGCGATCTCAGGATCGATGCGTCCGGCGTCGAGCGCGTCGGTGTCCAGTGCGCCCAGGTTCTGCTCGCCGGCGTCAAGGCTTGGGAAGAAGACAAGAAGTCCCTCCTCGTGGAGAAGGCTTCGGATGCATTTCAGAAGACGATGCAACTCATCGGCATCAATAACCAGAATTTGGTTGCTAAGGAGATCTAGCAATGAAGAAAAAAGTACTGACCGTGGATGACTCACGGACGATCCGGAACATGCTTCTGGTGACCCTGAATAACGCAGGTTTTGAAACAATCCAGGCGGAAGACGGCGTTGAAGGCCTCGAAGTCCTCGAGGGTTGCAATCCGGACGTCATCGTCACGGATATCAACATGCCGCGCCTCGACGGCTTCGGTTTCATCGAAGGCGTTCGCCGCAACGAAAAATTTCGCGCCGTCCCGATCCTCGTCCTGACGACGGAAAGCGATGCCGAGAAGAAGAACCGGGCCCGGCAGGCCGGCGCGACGGGCTGGATCGTCAAGCCTTTCGATCCTGCCAAACTGATTGATGCGATCGAGCGTGTAACCGCCTGAGCCAGGAATTCCCCCGATGGATATGAACGAAATCAAAGAGATCTTCTTTCAGGAATGCGAAGAGCAACTCGCTGAACTGGAGTCGGGTCTTCTCAAGCTGAACGACGGGGATCGCGACCCCGAAACGGTGAACGCCGTTTTCCGTGCCGTTCATTCCATCAAGGGGGGCGCCGGTGCCTTCGGTCTGGACGACCTGGTCTCCTTCGCCCACGTCTTCGAGACGACGCTCGATTGCGTGCGCTCCAACAAGCTGGAACCGACGCAGGACGTCCTGAAGGTCATGCTGAAATCGGCCGACGTGCTCGCCGACCTCGTCACCGCGTCACGGGACGGCGGCGGCGTCGATGAGTCGAGAAGCCGCGGCCTCGTCAAGGAACTCGAGGCGCTTGCCCACGGCGAGGTGCCGTCTTCCTCCGGCCACGACGCCCCGAAACCGGCCGCCAAGGCTGCTCCCGCCGCGGCTCCTGCGGCGAAAGCGGAGCTTCCCAAGCCGAGCGACGACAGCGGTTTCCAGCCGATCCCCTTCTCGTTCGACGGTTTCGGCGAGGACGATGAGCCGGCAGTCGAAGGTTCGCTCTACGAGGTGATCTTCAAGCCGCGCCGCGAACTCTATTCCAAGGGCAACGAGGCGGCGCTCCTGCTGCGCGACCTGTCCCGTCTGGGAGAGATGAGCATCAATTGCGATACGGATGCTCTGCCTGCGCTGGACAGGATGGATCCGGAAGCGTCCTACTTCAGCTGGAAGATCTCGATCCGGACCACCCGGAGCGAAGACGACATCCGCGCCGTCTTCGAATTCGCGGAATGGGATTGCGACCTCGAAGTGAAGTTTGCCGAAGAGGCATCTTCCAACGAGGAACTGCCGATGGTCCCGGTTCCGTTCGATCTCTCGATCCTCGACGACTCTTCGGCCGGCGAAGACGCGGGCCAACGGGGTGCTTCGGAAGAAACCGTCGCCGCGGCCCTATCCGCCGCCGAGACCGCGAGCAACGTCTCCAGGGCCGCTCGTGTCGCCGAGAAGAAGGAGTCGGCCGCCGCCAGTGCCGCTGCCCAGAACAATGCCGCAGCCGCCGCTGCTGGCGCGGGTCAGACGATCCGCGTCGACCTCGACCGCGTCGACCGCCTCATCAACCTCGTCGGCGAACTTGTCATCAACCAGGCGATGCTCTCCCAGAGCGTCGTCGAGAACGACGCGACCGGTACTTCGGCCGTCAACATGGGCCTCGAAGAGCTGCAGCAGCTCACCCGCGAGATCCAGGACTCGGTCATGGCCATCCGCGCGCAGCCGGTAAAACCGGTCTTCCAGCGCATGTCGCGTATCGTTCGCGAAGTGGCCGACATGGTCGGCAAGTCGATCCGCCTGGTCACCGAAGGTGAAAACACCGAAGTCGACAAGACGGTCATCGACAAGATCGCCGAACCGCTGACCCACATGATCCGCAATGCCGTTGACCACGGCATCGAGTCGCCCGAAAAGCGCGAAGCCGCCGGCAAGGACCCGGAAGGCACGATCAAGCTGACTGCGAAACATCGTTCGGGCCGCATCCTGATCGAGCTTGCCGACGACGGCGCCGGCATCAACCGCGAGCGCGTCCGCCAGAAGGCGATCGACAACGACATCATCGCGGCCGACGCCAACCTGTCGGACGACGAGATCGACAACCTGATCTTCATGGCGGGCTTCTCCACCGCCGACAAGATCTCCGACATTTCCGGCCGCGGCGTCGGCATGGACGTGGTCAAGCGGTCGATCCAGGCGCTCGGCGGCCGTATCTCGATCTCGTCGCGGCCAGGCTACGGCTCGACCTTCACCATGAGCTTGCCGCTGACGCTCGCCGTCCTCGACGGCATGGTGGTCACGGTCGCCGGCCAGACGCTGGTCGTCCCGCTCACCGCGATCGTCGAGACGCTGCAGCCGGAGGCTTCCGCCATCCATTCCTTCGGCGCCAATCAGCGGCTGATCTCGATCCGCAACTCGTTCTGCCCGCTGGTCGACGTGGGTCGGGTCCTCAACTACCGCGCCACCCAGGCCAATCCGGTTGAAGGCGTCGCGCTGCTGGTGGAATCGGAAGGCGGTGGACAGCGCGCACTGATGGTCGACGCCATCCAGGGCCAGCGCCAGGTCGTCATCAAGTCGCTCGAAGCGAACTACACGCACGTCCCGGGCATCGCCGCAGCCACCATTCTCGGTGACGGCCGCGTCGCGCTCATCCTCGATGTCGATGCGGTCGTCGCAGCGTCGCGAGGGCAGTCCATGAAACCTGAAATGTCGTTAGCCGCCACGGGTTGAGTTTCACATGTCGTATGCCGTGAAAAATCTGGTCCAGGGAAGCAAGGAGCTGATCGCTTTTCGCATCAGCGATCAGGAATTTTGCGTGAACATCATGTCCGTCCGCGAAATTCGCGGATGGACGCAGGCAACACCGCTGCCGCATGTGCCCGCCTACGTCATGGGTGTCATCAATCTGCGCGGCGCGGTTCTGCCGATCGTCGACCTTTCGGCCCGGCTGGGCATGAAGGATGCCGAGCCGACGGCGCGCCATGTGATCATCGTGGCGCAGATGAAGACCAAAGTTGTTGGTCTCCTCGTCGAAGCCGTTTCCGATATCCTTACGATTACCGACGAGAATATCCAGCCAGTACCGGAAGTCTCTTCCGATCTGGAGAGACAATACGCCCGGGGGATTCTCGCCATCGATAAGCGGATGATCTGCATGATCGAGCTGGACGCCCTCTTCCCCGACACGGAAAGCGAAGTTGCATGAAGCCCTTGGGCGCCATCGAAAGCCGACAGTCACCGGATGAAGTCCTCGCAAGCGGCGAATATCCGCTGACGCGTCGTGACCTCACCGACATTTCGGCGATGATCTACGCGGATGCCGGGATCTATCTCAACGATTCCAAGGCCTCGCTCGTCTATTCCCGCCTTTCCAAGCATATCCGGGCTTTGGGACTGCGCGGGTTCAAGGACTATTGCGTTCTGGTGGCGTCGCCCGAAGGTGCCGCCGCCCGCAGAGAGATGCTGTCGCATCTGACAACCAACTTCACCCGTTTCTTCCGCGAGAACCATCACTTCGAGCACCTGCGCGACGAGGTTCTGCCGGGTCTGATCAACCGCGCCAAGAGCGGCGGTCGCGTGCGCATCTGGTCGGCCGCCTGTTCGGACGGGCAGGAACCATATTCGATTGCGCTGACCGTACTGTCGCTGCTTCCCAATGCCGCCGATCTCGACTTCCGCATCCTGGCGACCGATATCGATCCGAAGATCCTGGCCGCGGCCCGCGCCGGTATCTACGACGAGAACGCGCTCGAGACCATGACGCCCGCCATGCGCAAGCAGTGGTTCCGGGAGGTCGATGCCGGCGGACGCCGCAGGTTCCAGATCGATGAACGCGTCAAGAGGCTGATCACTTTCAACGAGCTGAACCTGATGGCGCAATGGCCCTTCAAGGGCAATTTCGATGTCATCTTCTGCCGCAACGTCGTCATCTATTTCGACGAGCCGACGCAGGTGAAAATCTGGTCCCGCTTCGCCTCGCTCCTGCCTGAAGGCGGACATCTTTATATCGGCCATTCCGAACGCGTCTCCGGCGACGCGAAAAACCTGTTCGATAACATCGGCATCACGACCTATCGTTATGCCGGTAAGAACGCAGGGAGGAAGGCATGAGCGTCCCGGCACGGGTCCTGGTCGTCGACGATTCCCCGACCATGCGCGGCCTGATTACGGCCATCCTGAATTCCGATCCGGAGGTGAATGTCGTTGGCCAGGCCGGCGATGCGCTTGAAGCGCGCGTCGCGATCAAGCAGCTCAACCCCGATGTCGTTACCCTCGATATCGAGATGCCCAATATGAACGGGCTGGAATTCCTCGAAAAGATCATGCGCCTGCGTCCGATGCCGGTCATCATGGTCTCGGCCATGACCCATCAGGGGGCCAACGCGACGCTCGCCGCTCTCGAAATCGGCGCCTTTGATTGTGTCGGCAAGCCGGCCCCCGGCGACGTTCGCCCTTTCATGGATCTTGCTGAAAAGGTGAAGGCTGCGGCCCGGTCAGGACCACGCCGGAACGGACCCGCGCCGATCATCGCAGCCTCTCCCGCCGCAGAATACCGTGTCGGCAGGAAGGTTGTAGCCATAGGATCGTCAACCGGAGGCGTCGAAGCCCTCATCGCGGTACTGCAAAAGTTCCCGCAAAACTGCCCACCGACTGTAATTACTCAACATATGCCTTCCACGTTTACCAAAAGTTTTGCTGAACGGCTTAATCGTATCTGCGCTCCTGTGGTGCAGGAAGCCACCGATGGCGCGCGGCTGGAGATCGGCAAGATCTACCTCGCGCCTGGTGGCGAACGGCACTTGCAGGTTGTCAATCCGTCGGCGCCATGTTGCCGGCTGATCGAAAGGGAGCCGGTAAACGGTCACAGGCCCTCGGTGGACGTCCTTTTCGACTCGGTCGCCGATCTGGCGGGTCGCAATGCGGTCGGGGTTATCCTGACCGGCATGGGCCGCGACGGAGCTGCAGGTTTGCTCAGAATGCGTAGCGCGGGCGCACGCACGATCGGGCAGAACGAAAAGACGTGTGTGGTCTACGGCATGCCGAGGGTTGCCCATGAAATGGGAGCCGTCGAGCAGCAACTGCCGCTAGGGTCCATTGGAGAAGAAGTGTTGAAGTTAACTGCCGCCCGAAAAGAAGGTACCGAATAAATGTCTATCGCTGAAAAAATCAAAGTTCTGATCGTTGATGATCAGGTCACCAGCCGCCTGCTGCTCAGCGACGCCCTGACACAGCTCGGCTTCAAACAGATCACGTCTGCCGGCGACGGCGAGCAGGGCATGAAGATCATGGCCGAACAGCCGCACCATCTCGTCATTTCGGATTTCAACATGCCGAAGATGGACGGGATCGGTTTCCTGCAGGCCGTCCGCGCCAATCCGAACACCAAGAAGGCCGCGTTCATCATCTTGACCGCTCAGGGCGACCGCGCCCTGGTTCAAAAGGCTGCGTCGCTCGGCGCCAACAACGTTCTCGCCAAGCCGTTCACGATCGAAAAGATGAAGGCCGCTATCGAAGCGGTGTTTGGAGCATTGAAATGAATGACGCCGCTGCAGTCAGGCGTGTCCATATCATCCAGGGGGAATTTAAGGTCCTGAACGACCCGAATGCTGTTCTCTCGACGATCTTGGGCTCATGCGTGGCTGCTTGTCTTCGCGATCCTGTCGCCGGTATCGGCGGTATGAACCACTTCCTGCTTCCGGGATCCGGCGGCTCCATGACCTCGGGCGGCGATGCAACGCGTTATGGCGTGCATCTGATGGAGTTGCTGATCAACGGACTTTTGAAGCAGGGTGCCCGGCGAGACCGGTTGGAAGCGAAGATTTTCGGCGGCGCCAAGACGATTGCCAGCTTTTCGAATGTCGGCGAACAGAATGCCGCATTCGCGATGCAATTTCTAAAGGACGAAGGCATTCCGGTGGTCGGTTCCTCAACGGGCGGGGAACACGGGCGCAAGCTGGAGTTCTGGCCCGTGAGCGGCCGGGCTCGTCAGTATCCGCTGACCGGTGCCGAAACGCAACGGACGGTGGCTATGGAGGAGCGTCCGGTACGCACGCCGCCGAAGCCGGTCGAGAGCTCAATCGAGTTCTTTTAAAGAAGTCATTTCTCGAGGCGAAAGAAGCCATGAACGACATCGTCAAGACGCCAATCGCTCCTTTTGAGGAATCTCTTCCAGAAGTCCTGATGCGTCTGGTCTCGGAGCTTCATGACGTCGCATACCTGATCGAACGGGTCGAGCCGCAGCTTCTGGAGCTCGGTGGTGAAACGATCCTGCAGTCGCCGGACAGTTTGAAAGTCCTGCAGGGCATCGACCTTGCCGTCCAGAAGACGCGCGGCCTTGCAGAATTCGTCGACACGATCACCGGCGGCATTCCGAACGAATGGATGGTCGATGTCTCGACCGCCCTCAATCTCGTCAAACTCGCCGACATGCAGAAGGCGCTCACCAACGGCATGCGCCACGGCCATTCCCAGCCTTTGAGCAAGGCAGCCGGCGATTTCGATTTTTTCTGATCGCCAGCCCTGACATGCATGCTTCGGCCATGACGGCCCAGGCCCCCGCCCGTCTCACAATCCCATCCACAATCGCCAAAACCATGCTCCCGCGAAACGCTCGCACAAGCTTCGCTTCTTAGGGTGCGATTGAGCATAGGCTCGAATATCTAGTTGGCGATGTGGGAACAGAATGAATCTGTTGGCTCAATTATCACAAGTCTTTAGAAATCTGGCCGGTTTAGGCCAGACGCGACTTATTGCTTTAGGCGCTGTCGGCGTCGTTTCAATTGCGATCGTCATTGCTGCGGCCCTCTTCGTTAACAAGCCGGCTTACGAGACGCTCTATGTCGGCCTCGATACGGCCGACCTCAACCAGGTAAGCATCGCGCTGGCCGAGGCCAACATGTCCTTCCAGGTCGGTACGGACGGTACGAGCCTTCAGGTTCCTGCCGGCTCGACGAGCAAGGCGCGGCTTCTGCTGGCCGAGCGGGGTCTGCCGAACAGCACTAACGCTGGTTATGAACTCTTCGACAATGTCGGTTCGCTCGGGCTGACCTCGTTCATGCAGGAAGTCACCCGCGTCCGCGCCCTTGAGGGTGAGATCGGCCGGTCGATCCAGCAGATCAATGGCGTCAACGCCGCCCGCGTTCATATCGTCATGCCGGATGTCGGCAACTTCCGCAGGGGTGAGCAGAAACCGACGGCATCGGTGATGATCCGGGCCAGTTCGACGACGGGGCGCAAGGCTGCTTCGTCCATTCGCCACCTTGTCGCCTCCGCAGTCCCCGGCCTCGACGTCGACGACGTGACCATTCTGGATTCCGCCGGTCAGCTCCTCGCCTCAGGCGACGAATACGGCGGCAGCGAAATGAACAAGTCGCTGAGCATCGTCCAGAACGTTCAGCAGGAAATCGAAAACAATATCGACAAGGCGCTGGCGCCTTTCCTCGGCATGGACAACTTCCGTTCCAGCGTCACGGCTGCCCTGAACACGGACAGCCAGCAGATCAACGAGACGGTGTTCGATCCGAACTCCCGCGTCGAACGTTCGGTCCGCACCACCAAGGAAGCGTCGAAATCGCAGCAGACCCAGGACGACAACGCCACGACCGTCGAGCAGAACGTGCCGCAGGCCGCTCCGCCTCCGGGTGGTGCGAACGGTCCGAAATCGTCTGATCAGTCCGATAAAAAGGAAGAGCAGACCAACTACGAAATCAACCAGAAGACCGTCGCAACGACGCGCAACAGCTACCAGATCGAGAAGGTTTCGGTTGCCGTCGTCGTCAACAAGGGTCGTGTCGCGAAAATGGTCGGCGAGCCGGCTGACCAGGCCAAGGTCGATGCCTATCTCGCCGAGATGCAGAAGATCGTGGCCTCCGCAGCCGGCATCAATGCCAACCGCGGCGACATCGTCACGTTGACGGCCATGGACTTCCTGGAAAACCAGCTGCTCAGCGAAGCCTCCAGCGGGCCGGGCGTGATGGACATGCTGAGCCGGAACGTCGCCGGCATCATCAACTCGCTCGCCTTCGTCCTCGTTGCTTTCCTGGTGGTCTGGCTCGGTCTTCGCCCGCTCATCCGCACCGTCAGCGGCAACAGCGTCGCCGGCGAAGCAGCGGACGGCGCAGGTCTCGAACTCCCGGACTTCTCGCCAACGACCGGCAGCCCGGCACTCATGGACGGTTTCGGCTCCGACTTCGGCTTCGACAGCTCGAACGACATGCTGGGCGGTGGCGACGACGAGGGCTTCAACCGCCGCGTCAAGGAAGGTCCCGAAAAGCGCCTGGCCCGGATGGTCGAAATCTCCGAAGAGCGCGCCGCCAAGATTCTCCGCAAGTGGGCACTCGAAAAGGCAGCCTGACGGGGTATCACGAAAATATGATCGCTATGGGCCGGACCTTGTCCGGCCCATTTCTTTTCAGCCCCGCCGCACACTTGGCGCATTTATCTATATGGCGAATCAGCATGAATATGGCGCAACTGGGGAAATCCGATGTCGAGGCGATGGTAATTCGCAACGCGTCTCCTACAATGGCCTTGATTCGTACAATCACTTCCAGAGGTCCCAAAGAGGTGGAACTGCTGAAACTCTCGGTGTCTACGACGAGGGAAAGCGGCTACCACCATTATTCTTGATGTATTTGCTAAATCCGGGATCGTTTCGGCGCTGGAGGGGTTGTATGGGAATCGCAACATGCCGCGATGCGGGCATTCATGATGAATGCGCCACGTGGCGGGGAGCAGGTACCGAATGGAGTTGTCGGGGGTAGAAAAGATGACGGAGGGGCGCTCCTATGCGGAGTCCGCCGGCTCCAGAGGACTCTCGCGTGAGCAACTGGTTCGCCGTCTTTCGGTTTTGGCGGGCTCCAACAACATTCAGGCGGTCATCCGCCTGCTCGCAGATTACGTCGGCGCTTCTCATTTTCTGCTGGCCCGCTACGACCTCATCCAGGAACAGGGCCTCGATTTCATTGTTACCTCCAACTGGCCCTTCGATCTCGTACGGCGCTTGGGCTCGGAGCTAGCAAGCGGTTACGCACGTTCCACAGAACTCGAAAAATGCCTCTCGCTGCTGACCCCCAGCTTTGCCCTGTTGCCTGACGACATCGTGCCGCCGGATGACATCAGCCGGCAGTATTGCGCGCTGACGTTTTGCGTCGGCAGGACGCGGTTCTCGCTGATGCTGCTGTTTCTCGACGGCATCATTCTGTCGCAGGAACGGTTGAGGGAGGTGGGCTTGTTCGCCGCCTACGGCGCCAGTTTTGGAGAAAACGCCGACGCCAGGACAGAGCGTGATTTCGAACTGACGGAACGCGAGCTGGAATGTCTCTTCTGGATTGCGGAGGGCAAGACCAGTGACGAGATCGCCGTGATCCTCGGCATATCCCGCAATACGATCAACAACTACATTACCAGCGTGATGCGCAAGACGGCAACCAAGACTCGCTCCGAGGCGATTGCCTACGCGGTTCGCAACAACTTAGTTTAGGAAAATAATTTCAATGGGTTATTCGCGCAGCGGCACGGCAGACGGACCTGGAAGCATCCAGTATCTGCGCCTCCAGCGCGCATCGAGCCGCTCGGACATCTTCCCGAAACTCGTCGCCATGCAGAAGAACCTGAAGGCGCGGAATTTTGCGGTTTTCCGGATTGCTGGCGCCGGGCTCCCCAACAAGCGCAAGCTTGTATGCGAGCTCGAAAACTGGGGAGCCGGCGCGCTTGAAAGCAGCAACCAGCTCATCGGTGTTTATGGCGAGGCGCTGCTGGACCATATCGAAACGTCGCTTCTGCCGCTGATCTGGAACGGATCGGAAAATACCAGTTTTGCCGATGCGGGCGAATTTTCGCCCTTGACGCATCGCCTGGATTCCAGCGTCGTTCCTTTTTCGGGGATCGCCTTTCCCGTGCGCCTCGGTGCCCTCGGCAACGGCTACGTCGCTTTCTTCGGGACATCGATGGATTTGGTGAGCGATCTCATCATCGACCAGCATGTCAGGAGCTGTCAGGTGGTCATGGACCTCCTGGCGCTTGACGAACGCCGCAGCGTTCCCGCGGAATCCCTGAGCGAGCGCGAGATTGCCTGCCTTCAGTTGGCGGGCGACGGCCGTATCAGCGAAGAGATTGCCGAGAAGCTCGGCCTCTCCGTCCACACCGTCAACGCCTATCTCGGCTCCGCAACCATCAAGCTCGATTCGGTCAACCGCATCCAGGCGATCGCCAAGGCGATCAGGCTCGGCTACATCCACTGATCCGTTCGGAGAAGAACCGTCTTTTTCGTCTTGGGGGTGGGCGGCTCATATCTGCGAGTTGCTGGTCTTCACGAACTTGGCGTCCTGGAGGCTCTTTGCCAGGAAAGCTGTGTTGTCGTGCGGATCCTCGAAGGGGGCCTGGAACGCAATGTGGTCGATCTCCAGGGCTGCCAGCTGATCAGCCAGCGTCAGGCGCGCATAGACCGAAACGCCGCGCGGCTTGATTTCGAGGTCGAGGACGACTTCCGGCTTGCCGTTCCATTCGAGCTTGTAGTCGCCGCCGGCGCCGAAACTGACGGTTCCGGGATGGAAATAGAGCTCGGCTGCTGAAGACACGAGATCGGCAAGGCTGCTGTGGCACTCTAGACGTAGAAGTGAGATGAGATCACCGGCATCGAGCAGGCGAAGTTCCGAAGCCACCGGGCTGATTGCTTGTGCAACGATTTCTTCCCGTTCGGTGGAGTAGGTGCATTTCTTCATGACGCTCAGCGTGTCCGTTTTTTGAGCGACCGGGAAGCGTAGACCCGGTGCACGAGTTCTGCCACAGCCTTGTAGAAGACTGGCGGAATGACACTATCCGCCGAGACTTGCGCAAACATGGAGCGCGCCAGGGGCGGATCCTCGAAAATGGGGATATCGTTTTGCTCGGCGATTTCGCGAATCTTGAGGGCGATCAGGTCCTGACCCTTGGCGACGACGACCGGGGCGTCGTTCTCCTCGCGCACGTAACGCAGCGCTACCGCAAAGTGAGTCGGGTTGGCGATCACGAGAGTGGCGCGCGGCACGTTGTTGATCATCCGCCGGCGGGCACGGTCTCGCGCAACCGATTTCTGGCGCTGCTTGACGATCGGGTCGCCCTGCGCCTGCTTGTATTCGTCCTTGACCTCCTGCTTGGTCATCTTGAGTTCGTTGTACCAGTGATAGCGCGTCCACAGCACGTCGACCACGGCCAGTATCCCCGCCGACAGGACGACCACGACCACCATTTGGCGGATAATTGAATCCAGTTTTACGAGGATCACCTGCGGATCCGAGAACATCGCGTCCAGCGAGGAGAGATATTCGCCGCGCAATGCGAAATACATGATCACTGCCACGATCAGGATCTTGAAGATCGACTTTCCGAACTCGACGAAACCCGGAACGCTGTAAATCCGCCCGAAACCTTTGGTCGGTGAAACGCGGGAAATCTGCGGCCGCACGCGCTCGAGGACCAGCGACGGCATGTTCTGCGCGAACGACGAGCCAAGCCCGAAAATGATGAAGAGCAGCATAACCGGAGTGAGAAACGCCGCGATCGCCCAGCCGAGATGGACGCTGAGCGAGACGACGTCCGTCGAATTTTCGAGCCGCCACTGATCCGGCTGTTCGAAAAGATCCTTCAGCGTCTCGGCCATTTTTGCAATGTTCGAGGGCAGGAAAAAGACGAGAAAGACATAGAATGCCAGCATGGAGGCGAAAAGCGGCACCTCTCGGGAGACCGGGACGTTACCCTTGTCTGCCGCTTCCGACATTCGTTTGGCGGTCGGGTTTTCTGTTTTACTGTCTTTATCGTCGTCGGACACGGCTTTGAACCAATCGGTCTTCCGGTTGCGAGGACGTGGCTCAAACGAATCGGCCGCCGCCGCCCGCGATGTTACCGCATCGCCTGCTAGCCGCTAATCGAGTCAAGAAAAAGACTGTGGGTGGCCGGAAAATATCCGCGAAAGGCTGCCGAAACGAAAACGGAGCGGGAAATTTCCCGCTCCGCTTCCTTCGTGACGCCTCAATCGGCAGGTCAGGCGGCCTCGGCCGGCTTGTCGCCTTCCTTCTTTTCTTCCTTAAGCATGATCTGGCCCGAATTGGCAAGCCGGATCGCTTCCTGTGCGATCGCGCGACGGGCAATCGCCACTTCGCGCGGATTGAGGTTCATGTTCTGAACCGCGAGATCGCTTTCGATCATGCGGCGCTGGCGTGGGCTGATCGCCGCGAGAACACATTCCTTGATCTCGTTGGTCGCACCGCGCAGCGCCATCGTGAGAATGTCCCCTGCGACGTCGTTGAGCAGCATGACGCGGCTGCGCTGCGGCATGTAGAGCAGGTCTTCGAAGAGGAAGATCTTCGGGCGGACCTTGTTGACGGAGTCCTTGCTGATCGTCTCGAGGGAGTTGAGCAGGGTATCGACCTGGCTCTTTTCGAGTTCGTTCATCAGCTCGGCAACCTTGTTCGAGCCGTTCGAGTTGCGTTCGGCTTCGATTGCCGCGATCAATTCCATCACCCGATTCTCGATGATCTGCGCGGCCTTGGGGCTGACTTCCTTCATGTTGACGGCGCGGTTCATGATATCGGCGCGGCGGCTGTCGGGAAGCTGGAGAAGGACCTTGGCGCCAAAGATCGATGGCATCTGCGAAAGAATGTAGGCGACCGTCTGAGGATGTTCGCGCGACAGGAATTTGCCCACGAATGCCGGATCGGCATCCTGCAGGCGGTCCCAGATATTGGCCTGGTAGTCGTCGAACGCGGTGCGGCGGCCGAGCAGCCCGTCGACTTCTTCGGGTGTCAGGCCCGCTTCGAGAATGCCCTCGATCGCGGCGGCATTGTCCATGAGACCGGTGCCCTCGGTGAACAGGTCCTCAAACTCGTTGACGAGTTCGAGGAGTTCGTCCGGGGGGATGGCGCGCAGGCTCTGGGCACAGGCAATGATATTCTGCAGCTCGGCCTGGGTGAAATACTTGAGAAGCTTGCCAGCGACGCCCTTGCCCATAGCCAAGAGCACTGCCGCGGCCTTTTCGGCCTTGGACAACGGTTTCGTAGAGAGGGCGCTGCCACCGAAATCCTCAAAGTCCATCATGGTCTTCCTTCTCTGTCCCAAACAGGGATCAGGTTCTTCTCGTGCTCAGTACTTCCGTCAGTCGCACACCGAAACGCGTATCGTCATTTTCCAGCACGGTGATTTCACCCTTGCCGATGCGGCGCCCGTTGACCACGATTTCAACCGGCTCGCCGATCTTCTTGTCGAGTGCGATCGTCGCACCCTCCTCGAGGGTCATCAGGCCCGACACCTGCATGCGGCTCGTACCGAGCACGATCTCGACGTCGATCGGGATATCCATGATCAGGTCGAGATTGGCGTTGAGCGCGCTGCCCGGTTCCTGGTAGGCGGCGCTGCTGGATGTCGAGCTGCCGAAATCGTTGCCGCCGAAGCTTTTTGCGCCGCCAAGACCCGAGGCGCCGCCACCGAAGCCGCTGCCGAACGTATCAGCCTGTGCTTCGAAGCCGCCGCCGAAGGACGGGGCGTCGGCCGAAAAATCGGAGGTTGCGGACGAGCCGAAATCGGCATCGAAATCAGGCGCGCCGCCATCGGCATCCGTCTTCAAGACGCCGCGCAAATCGTCGATGGCCTGATCCAGATCGGCATCATTGCCGATCGGCATCAGCGAGTCGTCGTCGGTGAGAGGTGTCTTCTTCGTAGCCATGCGGTGATTATTCCTGTTGAAACTTGCGTCAGCCTGCCTTGGCGAAAAAGCCGGCAACAGGCTGGCCGCGGGTCTAGCCTATCAGGTGTTGGAGAATCTCGTCGTCCGTGCTGATGTTATCCTTTACGCGGACTGTATACCGCTCGCCGGACCGCCCGAATTCGCACGAATACATATCCCGGCCGTTTGCACTGACCTGAACTTGGACATCACGCTTGTCCTGGAAAGCGATCACGTCGCCGGCTGCGAGCCGCGAGATCGTACCGAGCGTCAGCTTCTGCAGACGGATGCGGGCTTCCAGGGTGACATGCGAACGGCGGACTTGGTCGTTCATGCGGTCCGTCCATTCCTGCTTGGCCTTGGAAGCCTGAGCCTTCGCTTTCGGCGCGGTGACCGTGGTCTTCAGGAAAGCACGCTGAGGGATGACGAGAGCGAATTCGGAGGTCACCGAGCCGAGCTCGAACGCCATGCGGATCGAGACGCCGAATTCCGGGCGCGCCAGATCGTCCGGCTTTGGACGGTCTTCGGCGTTGTGAGGCCGTTCAAGGGCCGCTTCGAAGCTCCCCTGGGCGTTGACGCCGGAGCGAAGCACATTGGCGATCCGCTCGAAGACCACCACGGCGAGGTCGAGTTCGATATCTGAGAGCGGACGTTCGATCGGCTGTACGATCGTCTCGAGCGCCGAGCCCAGCATCAGTTCCATGAGCGCAATCACGAAACTGTTGCCGCAGCCGAGCACGAAGTTCGGCGACCAGTTGCGCAGGGATCCGTCGGAAAGGGCAAACCCATCGCCGAGATCGGCGATGAGATCGGTCATCAGGCCGGACGTGCAGCTTACGTAGGAGACGCCGATCCGGATGCCGGTTTCGCTGTGAAAGACGTCCGGCAGGAATTCTGCATAGAGCTGCGCGAATTCGCTGCTGATCTTCTCGACGGTCTTCTTGTCGCCGAGGCCTCCGGTCAGTTTTGCCAGGAGCGCCAGGTCCATGCCCGACGCCGGTGATTGGTTTGCTTGGTTCGACGTCATCATGCCGCCTTTTCTCCACCAGGATTCATCATTTCCTGCTCGACCGAGTCGATCGAGGGCCGTTCTTTGTTGGAAATCGTCTTGCGTCCGTATTCGAGCGCGACCTGCGGCACGGAGCCGTTCATGTAGGCAAGCAGGGTCTGCTTGACGATGATGTACAGGCGATGCTGCTTGGTGCGGACGATCTTGATCTGCGAGGTCAGCGGGTTGCAGACCGAATAGGACAGGAAGATACCGAGCATGGTGCCGACGAGAGCCGCGCCGATGAGGCCGCCGAGAACTTCCGGCGATTCGTTGATCTTGCCCATCGCCTTGATAACGCCGAGAACGGCGGCGACGATACCAATGGCCGGGAACGAGTCACCCATCGCGGTGATCGCGTGATAGGGCTTCATCTTGTCGGAGAACATGGTGCTGATTTCTTCATCCATCAGGGCCTCGATCTCGTGGGAGCGGGCATTGCCGATGATGATGAGGCGCACGTAGTCGCAGATGAAGGCAGTCAGCTCCTTGTTCTTCAGGACCGTCGGAGCGGTCTGGAAGATGGGCGATTCCTCCGGGTTGTCGATATGCGCCTCGATTTCGTTGCGCGACTTGGTTCTGAGGTCGCGCATCAGCGAATAAAGCACGCCGAGAACGTCTAGATAGTTCCGTTCTTTCGGTACGGCGTTCTTGAAGGCCTCTCCGAGCGCCTTGCCGCTATCCTTCACGACCTTCATCGGATTGGCCATGATGAAGCCGCCGAGACCGGCGCCACCGATGATCAGAAGCTCGTAGGGCTGGATGAGGACGTCGATGTGGCCACCCATGGCCATGAAGCCACCGAGAATACAGCCAACGGTGATGACAAAGCCGATAATAATATTCATCGCGTACCTGTGCCCGATCGTTTTCGTTTGTCTTGGGGATAAGGCGTCTGGCTTGCGTGAGGCTGGCTGTGGAGACGTCAACGAAAGCAGGTCCGGAACAGCTTCGCACAAGTCTTCGAGCCTAGTTCTGCCGACGATCGGACCGGATTGCCCGCTCCGCAGCGACGTCCGCCGCTTCCGCGGACTTAGGTAGAGCTATCGTGATCACGACCTATACCAGCTACGCAATGATCAGCCGCGACATGTCGAAGTCGCTGGAACGCGTCGCCGAAAAGCCGGAAGTTGCGCGCGAGAGCGAATATTACCTCTCCAAGATCGGCAGCATCAAAACCATTGACGACTTCATGGCCGATACGCGCATCTATAATTACGCGCTGAAGGCTCACGGTCTCGAGGACATGGCTTATGCCAAGGCATTCATCCGCAAGGTCCTGACGGAGGGCACCGACAACAAGGCGGATTTTGCCAACCAGCTCTCCGACAGTCGTTATTCGCAGCTCGCCGAATCCCTGAATTTTGCCGCCTTCGGCACCACCGCCACCTCCTTCGACAGAGCCCAGAAGGGCGTCGTCGACAAGTTCCAGCGCCAGACGCTGGAAGAGGATGCGGGCGTCGACAACATGGGCGTCCGGCTGGCGCTCTATTTCGAGCGCACCGCCCCGACGATCAAATCCGGCATGGAAGTTCTTGCCGACGACGCGCTTTCGGAAGTCATGCGTACCGCGCTTGGCATGTCGGCCGACATGATCGGCGCCGACCTCGACCGCCAGGCCAAATACATCGAAGACACAGTCAAGATCGCGGATTTCCAGGACCCGGCCAAGGTCAACAAATTTCTCGAGCGGTTCACGGCGATGTGGGAGATCAGCAATCCCACCGAGAGCTACGATCCGCTCGCCGTCTTCAATTCCCCATCCTCGAGCGGAATTTCCACGGATCTTCTGATCTCGATCAATAACCTGAAACTCGGAGGCAAATGATATGCAGTCCGGACTTTACGTCGGCATCTCTTCCCAGATCGCGCTCGAGCGTCGCTTGAACACGATCGCCGACAATATGGCCAACATGAACACCGTCGGCTTCCGTTCCACGGAGGTCAAGTTCGACGAGGTCTTGAGCAAGACCCAGAACGATATCGGTGCAAAGGTCGCGTTCGTCACCCAAGGCAACGACTATCTGTCGACCCGGACCGGCGAAATGCAGCGCACGGGCAACCCGCTCGATTTCGCGATCAAGGGCAATGCCTGGTTTGCGATCGATACGCCGGCTGGCCAGGTGCTGACCCGCGACGGCCGTTTCACGATGGATGAGCTCGGCCAGCTCCGTTCGATCCGCGGTTATGCGGTTCTCGATGCCGGTGGTGCCCCGATCCAGCTCAACCGCGACGGCGGCCCTCCGACTGTCGGCTCCGACGGCATCATCCGGCAGAACGAGCAGCCGGTCGCCAGCCTTGGTCTGTTTACCGCTGACGTCACGAAGGGCTTCGTCCGCCACGACAACTCCGGCGTCATCACCGTCGATACCCCGCAGCCGGTGCTCGAGGGCATCGATAACTCCGTCGTTCAGGGTTACCTCGAAGGGGCGAACGTCAACGGCATCCGCGAAATGACCCAGCTGATCCAGGTCAATCGCGCTTTCGAAAGCATCTCGTCGCTGATGCGCGACAGCGAGACCTCGCTGGACGATGCGATCAAGACACTCGGCGGCTCCAACGCTTAAACGATAGGAAAGAGGGCCCACCATGATGGAAGCGGCTATCCTCGATGCAGTCAACGGCGGCAAGCTGGCCCAGCTTGCCGGCCTTTCGGCACGTTATTCCGATCCGGCCTTCTCGGTCGCCCACGGTGGTCATGTCAGGACCATCGCTGCAGGACATTACACCGTCGCGGGCTTGTCGAAACACGTGCGGCTTGGCGAATTCGTCGCCCATCGCAGCGCGACCGGCATCCATCTCGGCGAAGTGGTCCGCGTGGAGCCGGACATCATCTACGTCTGCCCGATCGAACCCGGCGAGCCGATCGGTATCGGCGACACGGTAATCCGCAAGGGCGCCTTCCGTGTCGCGCCGGACAATAGCTGGTGTGGACGCACGATCAATTCGCTCGGAGAACCGATCGACGGCAAGGGTCCGGTCGGGCGCGGTCTTCATCCGCGTTCGATCGCCAATACCGCTCTGCCTTCGATGACGCGCAGCCGCGTCGAAAAGGGTTTCAGGACCGGGGTCAGGGCGATCGATATCTTCTCGCCGCTCTGCCTCGGCCAGCGTCTTGGCATTTTCGCCGGCTCGGGTGTCGGCAAGTCGACGCTTCTCTCGATGCTCGCCAGAGCCGACTCCTTCGACAAGGTGGTGATCGCGCTGGTCGGCGAGCGCGGCCGCGAAGTGCGCGAATTCATCGAGGATACGCTCGGCGAGCACATGTCGAAATCGATCGCCGTCGTTGCGACCAGCGACGAAAGCCCGATGCTGCGCAAGATGGCCCCGCTGGTGGCGATCACCATCGCCGAACATTTCCGCGACCAAGGCGACAACGTCCTATTCATCGCCGACAGCGTCACCCGTTTTGCCCACGCGATCCGCGAAGTCGCCGTTGCGGCCGGCGAACCGCCGATCGCTCGCGGTTATCCGGCGTCGGTCTTCACCGAGCTGCCGCGCCTGCTTGAACGCGCCGGCCCGGGTGTCGAAGGAACGGGTACGATCACCGCGATCATCTCGATCCTCGTCGATGGCGACAACCACAACGACCCGATCGCCGACTCGACCCGCGGCATTCTCGACGGTCACATCGTTCTCGAGCGTTCGCTTGCCGAGGAAGGTCGCTATCCGCCGATCAACCCGCTCTCCTCGATCTCGCGTCTTGCCCGCAAGGCCTGGACCGAGGATCAGGAAAAGCTGGTGTCGCGCCTGAAATCGCTGGTGCACCGCTACGAGGAAACCCGCGACCTGCGCCTGATCGGCGGTTATCGCGCCGGCAGTGATCCGGATCTCGACATGGCGATCAAGCAGGTGCCGGTCATCTATGAAGTCTTGAAGCAGACGCCGGGAGAAAAGCCGGCGCTCGACGCTTATGCGGATCTGGCCAATGCGCTGCGTGCGGCGGCAGGGCAGGGCAATCCGCAGTCGGCCATAGCCAGAAGGTGATTATTCGATGAGCGAAAAGAACAACCAGGAAGCGGCAGCTCAATCGGAAGAGGCTCGCTCGCGATTGGGCGACAAGATCCTGGTCGCGACGGGCATCACGCTCGCCGCAGCCTCCGCCTTCTTTCCCTGGTACGTCTTCCTGAATGCCGACAAGTTCGGCATCCGGACGGAAGCGCTCGGCCGCACGCGCGATCTGCCACCGGGCGCCGCCCGCTCGGTCGTTACCGTGTCGCCTCTCGCCATGACCGACAGTACCAAGGACGATTGGCCGAAGCCTGTCGAGCCGATGGACGCGTTGACCACGGCCACCACGTCGTCCCTCGGCGAAATGCGCAAGGACGGCAATCTGCAGGAAGAGCAGCCCTTTCCGGGCCGCGGCAATTTCCGGCTGCTTCATGTCGCCAACGGCCGCGCGCTCATCGAGGACGGCTCCGGCATGTACATGGTCCGGGTCGGCTCGGTTCTGCCCGACAACAGCAAGCTCGCCACGCTCGAACAACGTGGCGGCAAGTGGGTGATCATTACTTCCAGCGGAGAAGTTTATCAGGACACGGGCGGGAACGCTCGCCCGTAAGTCCGACGCAAGGTTACTGGCATAGTTTCCGGACAGAAGATGGAGACAAGCCTATGCAACCGATTCAATTGTTCGAAATGGCATCCCGTCAGGCCGATTGGCTTTCGGTGCGCCAGGAAGTTGTTGCGGGCAACATCGCGAATGCCAACACGCCGAAGTTCAAGGCGAAGGACATCACGCCTTTTGATTCGGTGCTGGACCGCACGCATGTTCCGATGGCCCGCACCAATCCGGGTCATTTCGCCAGCAACGACCTCAGCGATGAGATCGACATCAAGGCATCGGAACTGAACGAGGAAATCGGCGTCCAGGAATCCGGAAATACCGTCTCGCTGGCCGATGAGCTGACGAAGACGGGTGAAATCAAACGCCAATACGAATTGAGCACAGGACTAGTGAAATCGTTTCACAGCATGATGCTGACGTTAGTTAAGAGGTAAGCAAATGGATCCGCTTTCAGCCTCCCTGAAGATCGCTGGATCGGGAATGGAGGCGCAGTCGACACGTCTGCGCATCGTTTCCGAAAACATCGCCAACGCCCGCTCCACCGGCGACACGCCCGGTGCCGACCCTTACCGCCGCAAGACGATCACCTTCGGCTCGGAGTTGGACAAGGCAAGCGGCGTGGACGTGGTCGAGATCAAGAAGCTCGGCAACGACAGCTCCAAGTTCATCGAGGAATATGATCCGGACCACCCGGCCGCCGATGCCAAGGGCATGGTCAAGCTGCCCAACGTCAACATGCTGATCGAGATGGGCGACATGCGCGAAGCCAATCGTTCCTATGACGCAAACATCCAGACCATCAAGCAGACGCGCGAACTGATCGCAGCGACGATTGACCTTCTGAAGGCCGGACAATGATCGACAAGATTCAAAACCTTAGCTCTCTCTCGCTGACCAACGGCCTCGACGAGGTCGGTTCCGCAAGCAGCTCCACGCTCGCCGGCGGCATCGCGACGACGCCCGGCCAGAATACCGGCATGGATTTCGGCAGCATCATGGCCAACATGGCGACGGACACGGTGAACAGCCTGAAGGGCGCGGAATCGATGTCCTTCAAGGCCATCCAGGGCAAGGCCAATACCCGTGAAGTCGTAGATGCGGTTCTTGAAGCGCAGCAGTCGCTCCAGACCGCCATGGCGCTGCGCGACAAGATCGTCTCCGCCTATCTCGAAGTCACGAAAATGCAGATCTAGAGTTTGAGGACGAAGACATGAGAGCGCTTTCCGTCGCAGCAACGGGCATGGATGCCCAACAGACCAATCTCGAAGTCATCGCGAACAATATCGCGAACATCAACACGACCGGTTACAAGCGCGCCCGCGCCGAGTTTTCCGATCTTCTCTATCAAAGCGAGCGCGCCCAGGGCGTGCCGAACCGCGCCAACCAGGCGATCGTGCCGGAAGGCGCGAACATCGGTCTCGGCGTGCAGACCTCGGCTGTCCGCAACATCCACACCCAGGGTGAACTGACCCACACCGAGAACGATCTCGACGTGGCGATCGTCGGCCGCGGCTGGTATCAGATCCAGACCCCGGACGGCCAGACGCTCTACAGCCGTGCCGGCGCCTTCAACAAGAACGCCGACGGCCAGCTGGTCACGATCGACGGTTATGCGGTCGTGCCGAACATCACTTTCCCGGCAGACGTCAGCGAAACCAAGATCACCCGTACGGGTCAGGTCATGGTCCGCATCGGCAATTCCCCGGATTTCACCGAGATCGGCCAGCTCACCACCGCCAACTTCGTCAACGAGGCCGGCCTTCAGCCGCTCGGCGACAACCTGTTTGCGCAGACCGCCGCATCCGGCGAACCGATCGTTGCCGCACCGGAAGATCCGGGCTTCGGTTACCTGAAGCAGGGTTATCTGGAGAGTTCGAACGTCGATGCCGTCCGGGAGATCACCGATCTGATCTCCGCGCAGCGCGCCTACGAAATGAACTCCAAGGTCATCACCACCGCCGATGAGATGGCTACGATCGTCAGCAAGAACCTGAAATAATAACCAGGAGACGGGCAGACATGAAGTTTCGCCGGAAAAATGCGATTGGCGCCAGGCTTGGCTTGCGGCTCCTGACAGCTCTTCTTGCCGCAACCGGCTCGCCGGTCCTCGCCGGTATGGGGACGGCCGTTGTGCCGGTCCAGACCATTTATCCCGGCGAAGAGATCACCGAGGGCAGGGTCGAGGAGGTGCAGGTCACCAATCCGAATCTGGGCGGCGACTATGCCCGCAGGACCGAGGAGGTCGTGGGCATGGTGGCAAAGCGCACGCTGCTGGCTGGGCGCACCGTTCCGGTTTCGGCACTTCGCGAAGCCTTCGCGGTCACTCGCGGCAAGTCGGTCCGCCTGACCTTCACCATTGGCGCCATGACGATTTCGGCCTCCGGCGCGCCGCTTGAGAACGCGGCTGTCGGGGATGTCATTCGTGTGCGCAACATCGATTCGGGTGTCACGGTCAGCGGTACCGTCATGGCCGATGGGACGATCCAGGTGATGGCGAAATGAGAACCCGTCTCTTCCTCACGCTTGCCGTGATCGGCTCCCTCCTGGGCGGCGCCCCGGCGTCCGCCGACGGTCCCTATGTCGTCACCGCCCGTATCAAGGACATCGCATCCCTGCAGGCCGGCCGCGACAACCAGCTGATCGGCTACGGCCTCGTCGTCGGTCTTCAGGGCTCGGGCGACAGCCTGCGCTCGTCTCCCTTCACCGACCAGTCGATGAAGGCGATGCTGCAGAACCTCGGCATTTCGACCCAGGGCAGCCAGTCCAACGCCAAGAACGTCGCGGCCGTCATGGTCACGGCCAACCTGCCTCCCTTTGCAAGCCCCGGCAGCCGCATCGACGTCACGGTCAGCTCGCTCGGCGACGCGACCTCTCTGCGCGGCGGCACGCTGGTCATGACATCGCTTTCCGGCGCCGACGGCCAGATCTATGCCGTGGCCCAGGGGGCGCTGGTCGTGTCCGGCTTCTCGGCTCAGGGCCAGGCGGCCACATTGACCGAAGGTGTGACGACGGCAGGCCGCGTCCCGAACGGCGCGATCGTCGAGCGCGAATTGCCGTCGAAGTTCAAGGACTCGGTGAACCTCGTCCTGCAGCTCCGCAACCCGGATTTCTCGACGGCGGTGCGCGTCTCCGACATCGTCAACAGCTTCGCGGCCCGCCGGTACGGCGGTCCGATCGCAGAACCGCGCGACAGCCAGGAAGTGATCGTTCAAAAGCCAAAGTCCGCCGACCTGACGCGGCTGATGGCCGAGATCGAGAACCTCGTGGTCGAAACCGATACGCCGGCCAAGGTCGTCGTCAATGAACGAACCGGCACGATCGTCATCGGCGCGGATGTGAAGATCTCGCGCGTTGCCGTGAGCTACGGGACGCTGACGGTGCAGGTCACGGAGACCCCGCAGGTGATCCAGCCCGAACCTTTCTCGCGTGGCGAGACGGCGGTTCAGCCCCAGACGGATATCATGGCGATGAAGGACGGCGGCCAGGTCGCGCTCCTCAACGGTCCGGATCTGCGGACCTTGGTCGCCGGTCTCAACAGCATCGGCGTCAAGCCGGACGGCATTATCGCCATCCTGCAAGGCATCAAGTCCGCCGGCGCCCTTCAAGCGGAGCTCGTCCTGCAATGACCGAGACGCTATTCACCATTTCCGTATCCAAGACGCTGGCGCGCCGCGTCCTCGCCGCTGCCGCTGTCCTGATGCTGGTTTCCCAGGTCGGAGCACAGCAGCCGGCGCCGGTCACCGAAGCGTCGACCAGCGACGAGATCCAGAAATTCTGCACCAACATCGCCGACGCCGCGCGCGATCAGCGTTATCTCCTGCAGAAGCAGGAGCTTGAAAAGCTGCAGGCCGAGGTCGACGACCGCATCAAGGCACTCCAGGATCGTACCGCCGAATACCAGGACTGGCTGAAGCGCCGCAACGACTTCCTGGCGCGGGCCCAGGCCGGCCTGGTCGACATCTTCAAGACCATGAAACCGGATGCGGCAGCGCCGCAGCTCGGAGAAATGAACATGGAGGTCGCAGCCGCGATCATCATGCAGCTTCCGGCCCGCCAGTCGGCCCTTTTCCTCGCGGAAATGGACCCGCAGAAGGCGGGCATGATCTCCACGATCATCTCAAGCGCTTCCGACCCCAACACGTCGAAAGCACGCGCTCCCAATGTTCCGAAAGTGCCCTCATGACGAAACGCATTCCCGCCATCATGGCCGTTCTGTTCCTGGCTGGTTGTTCGAGCCAGACGATCAAGGAGATCGGCAATGCGCCGGCCATGAGCCCGATCGGCAGCGGCCTGCAATATGCGCAGGCGCCGCAGATGTCGTCCTATCCGAAGCAGCCGCGGCAGATGGCCAGCGGCTATTCGCTCTGGAGCGACAATCAGGCTGCGCTTTTCAAGGATTCGCGCGCTTTGAATGTCGGCGACATCCTGACGGTCGATATCAAGATCAACGACAAGGCATCCTTCGACAACGAGACGGAACGCAATCGCACGAATTCGACCAGCCTGACCTGGGGTGCCAACCTCAGCAACCTGTTCGGCTGGACTCCGAAAGCGGGTACGACCGGCGATCTCGGTACCGATTCGAGCACGGATTCGCAGGGCAAGGGAACGACCAAGCGTGCCGAAAGCCTGAAGCTGCTCGTGGCTGCCGTCGTGACCGGCATTCTCGAAAACGGCAATCTCCTGATCAGCGGATCGCAGGAAGTGCGCGTCAACCACGAAATCCGCATTCTGAACGTTGCCGGTATCGTCCGGCCGCAGGATGTCGATTCCACCAATATGATCTCCTATGACAAGATCGCCGAGGCCCGCATCTCCTACGGTGGCCGCGGCCGCCTGACGGAAGTCCAGCAGCCGCCGGTCGGTCAGCAGGTCGTCGATATGTTCTCGCCCTTCTGATGGACCTGGGCGAAGATCTCTTGATGTGAAGGTTTGAAGACCATGGCGGATGAAGCACAGGCGGCCGACGCTAAGAAAAAGAAGAACGGCACCATCATGGTCATCGCGGGCGTCGCGATCCTGACCGTGATCGGCGCCGGTGGCGGCTGGGTCGTCGGCGGCATGATCGCGCCGAAGGATCCGAACGCCGCGCAGAAGCACGAGACGGCGGCAGCCGGCGGCGAACACGGCAAGGCCGGCGAGAAGGAAGAGGGGCTTCCCCATATTTCCACCGCGGCCAACGGCGTCGTTCTCCTCGAGCCGATCACCACCAATCTCGCCTATCCATCCGAAAACTGGATCCGGCTCGAAGTCGCGCTTGCGTTCACGGGCCCGCCGGAACTGGCACTCGCGGAAAATATCCACCAGGATATCCTCGCTTATATGCGCACCGTTTCGCTGCAGCAGATCGAGGGTCCGCGGGGCTTCCAGTATCTCAAGGACGATATCAAGGAACGCGTCGATCTTCGCTCGCAGGGCAAGGTCGCCAAGGTGATGTTCCGCTCCTTCGTGATCGAGTAGCGGCGGGGTTCAAAGACAATGCACGAAAAAAGCGGCCCAAATGGCCGCTTTTTTGTTTGCTCGGATCTCTGTCCAGTCGCGACCCGCCTTCCGGTTTTGCCGGCAGGCGGGGCTGTTCGTTCAGCGCAGGCGCTTCAGGAAGCCGTCCGGGGCGACGGTGATCAGCAGCTTGTTCTCGACCGACTTGTCGATCTCGAATTCCGGATGGGTCTTCAGATATTCGAAGACGGCCGTTTTCGGATTGTCGCCCGGTCCCCACGGACGATCGCCGGCCAGTTCCTTCGGCAGATCCTCGACGACGGTGTCGAAGACGACGCAATAGCTGCCGACGCTGGTGAGCGGGGCATAGAGCTTGAGTTCCTCGAGAACGTGCTCGTGCGTGTGGTTGCTGTCGAGGCTGATCAGGATACGCGAATAACCGGCAGCGACCTTGCGGACCTGGTCCATGATCTCGGGCGCGATGCTGGAGCCCTGGATCATTTCGATCCGCGACGCCATCGGATGGGCTTCGATCGCAGCTTTGTTATGGGGGCGGATGTCGATGTCGATGCCGAGAACCTTGCGCTTCGGCTTGGCCGGATCGACGACCTCGCCCTTTTCCGCGGCTTCCGACAGTTCCAGCAAGGCCAGCATCGAGGCGCTGAGGATAAGGGAGCCGCCGTGGGCGATGCCGGTTTCGATGATCAGGTCGGGCTTTACCGTCCAGATCAGCTCCTGCATGGCGACCATGTCCTGCGGATACTGGATGATCGGTCGGCCGAGCCAGAAATAGTTGTAGGAATATTGCGAGGCGATCGACGTGCGCATGAACTGCGCGGCGCTGTCGTTCAGCTCCTTGTTTCCAGGGACAGCCGCGACGCGGGCTTCAACTTCCTTGGTGAAATCACTCATTGTCGATCCCCACATAGGTGTAAGCGTTGTGAGACAGCATTCGAATTTCCTCGAGATAATTGGAGTTCATGACGTAGATGGTCGAGCCGTGGGGAAGTTTCGCCAGTGCGTGCTCCGGCGATTGCACCATCAGGCCGGTTGCCGGCAGGAATTTGCCCTGCTTGGCGGGATTGATGTCGATGACCATGTCGACCGGCTGCCCCTGGCGGGATTTCAGCAAGGAGAAAGTCACGCCTTTGGATGCGCCACCCCAGATCGCCGAACTGTCGCCGGCGGCAATTCGGTCGCCCAGCGTGCGGGTGAAGTCGGCGGGAAACGCGACGCGATCGGTTTCTTCACGCACCGGCGGCCGCAACGAGTCCAGCTCGGCCACCACATAAAGGTACTGTCCGCCGAAAACCCGACCGCTTTCGATGACATTGCCGAAGATCCGATGAAAATCGGACAGGCGGAAATAATTGACGTGCTCGTAGAACACGTCGAACCAGGCGCGATGTCCCATGATCCAGTCGAAGCAGGGCACTTCGATATAGATGCGGCCCTTGCCGCCGTTCGCCTTGCAGAGCTCGACGAGAAAATCATATGGGTCCTGGATATGCTCCAGCACGTGGCGAAGGATCAACCCCTCGCCTTGGACGTCGACGCCGGCCTCGAAATAATGCCGCTTCACGCGCGGGTTCGTGCCCTCGTAGGTAGGGTCGAAGCCGGTGAGGTCGAAACCTTTTTCAAGCAGCATTTCGAGGAAGAGGCCCTTGCCGCAGCCGACCTCGACCAGGTTCTCACGGCCCATCGTTCGCTCGACGATGCCAGCCACCATTTCCAGATGCTGGTGGAAGTGCCGGCTGACACCCTGTTCGTTATTGTAATTGCCGTCGTAGTCCATGAGCTTCGGGTCGAACGCATCGTTGTAGACGAGGCCCGTCTTCATGTCCTGCACCAGGCGGATATCGCCCTTGGCGCAGCCTTTGGCTTCCGCTGCCGTGGGATAAACGCGGTTCTGGAAGGTCGGCAACTGCGGCTGTTCGTAAAGCAGCAGGGTATCTTTCGTCGTCATGTCATCACCTCGTTAATCCCACAACGCAGGGAGGATCCACCAGATTGTCGGGACGGACGCCGAATCGCAGGAGATCGCGGCGACCATACTCGTCGGCCAACCGCTCGGCTATCTGCCGCACCGTGACCGGAATTCCGGAACAGATATTGGTGGCTCCCGTTCTGTCGCCAAGTCCGATATCGGCGATCTGCCTTCCTGCTTCCCGAACGTCCAGGAAGTCGCGAATCTGGTTGCCGCTGGTCAAATCCACCGGTTTGCCGGCGGCGAGCTGTGCGCGAAGGTAGGGAAACAGCCGTCGCTCGTCCTCGCCCTCGCCGAAAAGATAAAAGAGCCGGCACCAGGCAAAGCTGATCCGGTGCAGCGGCAGCCACTGCGACAGGGCCATAAACACCGCAGCCTTGGCGCCGGCATAGGGGCTGATCGGGCGAAGCGGCGTGTCGGTGGCGAGCATGCCCGCCGAGAGGTCGTATTCGAAACATGTGCCCACGCCAACGAACCGTTTGACGCCGGCAAGCGCTGCACCCTGCGCCATCCGCAACGTGCCTTCGAGGCAGACGATGTTTTCCGGCGACTGCAGATATTTGCCGGGTTCGGCATACCACGCGACATGTGCGACCGTATCGACGCCTTCGAGCGTTTTGGCCCACCAGTCGACCGGCTCGCGGAACAGGTCCGGCGTCCGCACGATGCTCTCGACAGCCGAGAGATCGCCAAGCCGGCTTTCCGCCGATCCTTCGCGTAAAATCACCCGGACGCGCGCACCGGATTCGGTCAGCGCCCGCAACACCTGCCGGCCGACAAAACCTGTTCCCCCGGTGAGCAGGACGAGTGGCGTCATATGATCTTCAATTCCGGCACGGCAGTTACGAACCTGGTGCCCTGATCGGCAAGCGAAGCCAGCTGCTGGCAGACCTCGGTCGCGATGTTCCAGGGCAGGATCATCACATAGTCCGGCCGGCGCGCGACGATCTCGTCCGGATGCAGGATGGGGATATGGCTGCCCGGCATGAACTTGTTCTGCTTGGCGGCTGCGGCATCGCAGACATAGGGCAGCAGGTCCGGCTTGACGCCGGCAAAATTCAGAAGCGTGTTGCCCTTGGCCGCGGCGCCATAGGCCGCCACCGTCTTGCCCTCGCGCTTTGCGTCCAGCAGGAAGGCGAGCGCATCGTTCTTGACCTTTTCGGCCTTGGCCTGGAAGTCGGCATAGATCGCCGGCGTCTGAAGGCCGCGGCGCTGTTCTTCGCCGAGCAGCGCGGTAACGGCTTCGGTCGTCTGCCGCGAATCGCCTTGATGGCAGCCATAGACGCGCAGGCTGCCGCCATGGGTCGGCAATTCCTCGACGTCGAAGACGCGCAAGCCCGCCGCTTCGAAGATTTTCCCGACCGTGAAGAGGGAGAGATAGGAGAAGTGCTCGTGATAGACCGTATCGAACTGGTTGTGTTCGATGAGCCGCATCACATGCGGAAATTCGAGCGTCACCGAGCCGCCGGCCTTCAGCACCGCCTTCAGGCCGCGCGTGAAATCGTTGATATCGGGCACATGGGCATAGACATTGTTGCCGAGTATGAGATCGGCAGCCTTGCCTTCGCCGGCCAAGGTCTTGCCGAGCGCTTCTCCAAAGAACTCCCGGCGGACCGGAATGCCGAGCGCCTCGGCGGCTTCGGCGGTGCTCGCCGTCGGCTCGACGCCGAGGCAGGGAATGCCGGCCTTGACGAAATTCTTCAGGAGATAACCGTCGTTCGAGGCGACCTCGATGACCATGCTGTCCCGGCCGAGGCCGAGACGGGAGGTGATCATCTCGACATAACGGGCTGCATGGGCGAGCCAGCTCGTCGATGCGCTGGAGAAATACGCATATTCGGCACTGAAGAGCGATTCGGCCGAGGCATAGTCCTCGGTCTGAACCAGCCAGCATTCTTCGCAGACCTGCAGCCTCAAGGGAAAATAGACTTCCGGCCTGGAGAGGTCCTCGGCCGTCAGATACGCATTGGACGGCGGCGCGAAGCCGAGGTCCAGGAAATCGCAGCGGAGTGCGGTACCGCAGTGGCGGCAGTTCATGGCGTCAGTCCCGTGAATTGTGATGTCAGGAAGGAATGACCGCGATCCCGATCCGACATTTCGGTGAGCTCCAGCGGCCAGCTTATGTTGAGAACCGAATCCTGCGCGTTCAGCGCACCTTCCGAACCGGATGCGTAGGGCATCGAATGGAAATAGAGGAGTTCGCAGTCGTCGGTCAGCGCCTGGAAGCCATGCGCGAACCCTTCCGGGATCAGCAGCGAGCGGCGGTTCTCCGCGGAAAGCTCCTGGGCATGCCACTTCAGGAAGGTCGGGGAACCGGATCTGAGATCCACCGCGACATCGAAGACCGCGCCGCGCAGGCAATTGACCAGTTTCATCTCCGCATGCGGCGGATGCTGGAAATGCATGCCCCGCACGGTGCCTTGCCGCGCCGTCATCGTCAGGTTGATCTGGGCGATCGGCTTTGCCCAGCCTGCCGGTGCCAGCTCGTCGGCACAGAACATGCGCGACAGGAAGCCGCGCGGATCACCGAGGTTCTGGCGTTCGACGAGCTTCAGGCCGGCAAGCGGCAGATCGGTGACGGTGAAGCGGCTCAACGGCGTGCCTCGTATTCGGCGATCTCGGCTTCGCAAAGGGCGCGTGCGTCGGCGCCGTCATTCTGCGCACGATACCATTTCATCGTCCGGTCGACAGCCTCCGCCAGCGACCAGCGCGGTTCGATGTCGAGCATATGCCGCGCCTTGGCCGTTTCCAAGGCAAGCCAGCCCGCTTCGTGCGGTCCTTCGCTGCCGTCGCCATATTGCACTTCGCCGCGGCCGAAGGAGGCGCGGGCGATGTCGATCACCTGACGCACCGGCGCGGCCTCGTGGCTGATCGGGCCGAAATTGAAGGCGTCCCCAATCGCGGGATCGCTCCACAGCCGTTCGGCAAGCACGAGATAGGCCGAGAGCGGTTCGAGTACGTGCTGCCAGGGGCGCTTTGCCTCCGGCCGCCGGACACTGAGGGTATTGCCGGACTGCCAGGCGCGCACCGCATCCGGCAGCAGACGGTCGGCCGACCAGTCGCCGCCGCCGATCACATTGCCGGCCCGGGCGCTGGCGACCGCCACGCCTTTTTCGCGCAGAAACGAATCGCGATAGCTCGCAATGACGATCTCGGACGCCGCTTTGCTGGCGCTGTAGGGATCATGCCCGCCGAGATGGTCCGTCTCCCGGTAAGGGAAGGCATGTTCGAGATTGCGGTAGACCTTGTCGGTGGTGATCGCGACGATCACGCGCGCCGACGGAACCGAACGGACCGCCTCGAGCAGGTTGGCCGTTCCGAGCACGTTGGTCGCAAATGTGCCGATCGGATCCTGGTAGCTCGGGCGCACCAGGGCCTGGGCGCCGAGATGCATCACGATCTCGGGCGAGGCGGAGCGCACCAGTTCGGCAAGCCTGGCCGCGTCGCGGATATCCTGGAAATGGCTTTCTTTGAGGTCAGGCCGCGCAAGCGCAAAAAGGCTGGGCTGCGTTTCGGGCGGCAGGGCAATGCCTGTGACCTCGGCGCCGAGGCGTCCGAGCCAGATGGAAAGCCACGCTCCCTTGAAGCCGGTATGCCCTGTCAGAACAACGCGTTTACCCGCCCAGAAACTGCGGTCCGGACGAGCCCCGCCGCTCACGGCCAGATTTTCCATGGCGCTTTTCCGGAGGCCCAGAGGTCTTCGAGAAGGTTCTTTTCCCGCAGCGTGTCCATCGGCTGCCAGAAACCTTCGTGCTCGTAGGCCATCAATTCGCCCATCGTGGCAAGGTTCGCCATCGGCGCAGACTCCCACGGAATGTTGTCGCCCTCGATGAGATCGATGCATTTCGGCGAAAGCACGAAGAAACCGCCATTGATCATCCCGCCGTCGCCGCGCGGTTTTTCCACGAAGCCGGTGACCTGGTTGCCGGAACGTTCGAGCGCACCGTAGCGACCGGGCGGATGCACCGCGGTAACCGTCGCATTCCTGCCGTGCGACCGATGGAACTTGACGAGTTCGGTGATATTCACGTCGCTCAAGCCGTCGCCATAGGTGAAGCAGAAGCTCTCCTCGTTGCGCAGATATTCGGAGACGCGTTTCAGGCGACCGCCGGTCATCGTCGCTTCGCCGGTATCGATCAGCGTGACTTTCCAAGGCTCCGCGCTGCGGCGATGAACCTGCTTTTCGTTATAGGCCATGTCGAAGGTGACATCCGACATGTGCAGGAAGTAGTTCGCGAAATACTCCTTGATGACGTAGCCCTTGTATCCGCAGCAGATGATGAACTCGTTCACGCCATGGGCGGAGTAGAGCTTCATGATGTGCCAGAGGATCGGCCGCCCGCCGATTTCGATCATCGGCTTGGGCTTGAGATGCGTCTCCTCAGAGATGCGGGTTCCCAACCCACCGGCGAGAATTACAGCTTTCAATTCCGTCTCTCCGTAACTGACGGCCTATCCGTTGAACGACGACCGTCAGCAAACCATGCAAATGGGGCTTCTCCGGCGATCGGGCTAAACGCCTTCGTGCGTTAAAGCAAAATGGTCCTGATCAGATCGTCTTGGGCGAACACGAGGTTGGGCAGATAACCCATCTCAACGAAACGGGCCCGCTCTTCCGGTAGATGCACCAGGATCGCTGTGTTCTCGAGTTGCGCGGGTGTGGGTTCCACCGGCTCGTCGATGATCTCCAGTCGCGAAGGCAACCTTACCCTTTGGAGTCGTTCCTTGAGGGTTACGATGTCCGGATATCCGGAGATGACGAGGTTCTCGATGCCCGCGGTCACCCCCAACTGCCAGGAAAGGGTCTGCAGCGCCGTTGCGAGCAATCCGCCTTCCTTGAAGGACATGACTTCCGGATGCTCGTCGAAGCCTCCGAAGACCATTCTCGTATAGACCTCGTACGCCTTGACGTATTCGCGCATGCCGACAAGCAGTCGCATCGAGACGGCCATTCGCTGCAGCGTGAAGTTTCTGCAGAGATGCTCCTGGGTCGCGCGTTCGTCGGGTGAGGTACCGACCTTGCCGCGTTTGGATGCGAAGTAGAGGAAGTATTCCAGGCCGCCGCGGTACTGGTCCCATCCGGTTGCCGCGATCTGAGCGCCCCCCTGGACGCGATCGCGTTCGACGTTGGATGCGATGACCTGGCGATAGAAGGGCGTCCTGCGGAAGGCGATGTCGCCCTGGTCCAGGAAGTGGGCAAGCATGGGGAAGGGGTAGAAGCAGATATCCCTGGGAACCCATGAGGACCGGAAAGCGCTAGCGCGGTAGATGCCGATTTCAGGGAAGATGTGGCCCCGGAACATATAGTTGAAAACTTCGGCGAAGCTTTTCTGCGGAAAAACCTTGTCTTCGTTGACCGTGTAGAACAGTCCGCCTTCGACCTCGTTGATGCCGTCATACATCGCCCACGGCGCATGGCAGACCGTGATATTCGGATTTTCGTCGAGGTAAGCGACGATATTGGCGACTTCCTGTGGGATCAGGCGATCGTCGTCGGCGAGGTAGAGGAGGTATTCGCCGCGTCCCAGCCGCAGGGAACTGCTCATGTTGGGAATCATCCCCACATTCTCTGCGCCCCTGACGTAGCGGATCGGCATTCCCCGCTCGATGAATTCCTTGGCGACCGCGCCGGTATTGTCCGTCGAGGCGTTGTCGGAGATGACGATTTCATAGGGGAAATCGAAGCGGAAATCGCGATGGCACCGTTCCAGGCAATCGTGCAGGTGTTTCTCACGGTTGTAGGTGGGGATGCATATGCTGAGTTTGATGGAAGACACCGAATTTCCTCGACCTGATTTGTTCGAAAACGCAGCGGGTTCACCACAAGCAAGGGACGCTCAGCGGCAGGGTTCCGAGGCGCTTCCGATCGACGTCAGAGCCAGCATGGGGCTTATCCAGGCTCTGTACGTCCATTAGCTATTCCTGGATTGAGGCTATGCGACCAGACTTGCGCCAAGCTGAATGATGGTCGCCTAGGCAGCCCAAGCATCGTGGTTCGGCCAGGGCGGTCTCCTTTCTGTGTACGAGTCCCCGCACGCGGCCCACAGGTGTTGACCTGCATTGGTCAGGGTGACTATCGAAGATGACGCAAAGGACCTTCGTGATCGCATGATTCGGCTGATCTACCTGTTCGTCGCTCTGATGGCGGCACCCGGGCTCGCGCTCGCCCAGCAATCGCCGGCGGATCTTCTCAATCTGCCGGTCGATGGTTCCGCAGCCGCGTGGATCATCCGGACTTTCGGGTTGTTGACGGTTCTTTCCGTCGCCCCCGGCATCCTGATCATGGTCACGAGCTTTCCACGGATCGTGATCGCCTTCTCCATCCTGCGCTCGGGCATGGGCCTGTCGACCGCTCCGTCGAACATGATATTGGTCTCGATGGCGCTGTTCATGACGTTTTATGTCATGTCGCCCACCTTCGACAGGGCGTGGAACGAGGGTGTCCAGCCGCTTCTTCAGAACCGGGTCACCGAAGCGGAGGCGGTTCAGCGGATCGCGGAGCCGTTCAGGGTGTTCATGTCCGCCAATACGCGCGACAAGGACCTGGAACTTTTCGTCGAAATTGCCCGGGAGCGAAACCAGTCCGTCGGTACGCCGCAGGCCGTCGACTACCGCGTCCTGGTCCCTGCCTTCATGCTCTCGGAAATACGGCGCGGTTTCGAAATCGGCTTCCTGATCATCCTGCCGTTCCTGGTCATCGACATGATCGTCGCTGCAATCACCATGGCAATGGGGATGATGATGCTGCCGCCGACATCGATCTCGCTGCCCTTCAAGATCCTTTTCTTTGTCCTGATCGACGGCTGGAACCTGCTGGTCGGCAGTCTGGTTCGTTCTTTCAACTAAACGCAGGCCTGCTGAAATGGAAACGGCGGGAAATTTCCCGCCGTTTCTTTTCGGTTCGGATATCAGCTTTTGCGGAAGCTGAACGGGCCTTCCCGCGGGGGAAGGGCCGGGACGCTGAAGTGATCGGGCTTGATCTTGGCCTTCGCCCGGTCCGCCATCATCGTGTAGGCGGTCTCGAGATGCCGGCAATAACGATCCGCATCGAAAAGCGGATGCGTGAAGCGGTTCGCCTCCAGCCGCTTGCGCACTTCGGCGAGCTCCTCGCGGTTGTTGTAGTAATGGACCGCCCGGCGAACGAAGTCATCCCGATCATCGGCGACCATTTCCGGCAGGCCCAGTGCATTCAGCAGGCTTTCGCTGACGCGTGATGCGAAGTTCTTACCCTTGTGGGTCAGCATCGGCAGCCCGGCCCAGAGCTTTTCGGAGGTCGTGGTATGGCCGTTATACGGATAGGTGTCGAGACCGAGATCGGTCAGGCCGATACGGTTGATATAGGCCGCATAGTTGTTGACGCGATCGCCGAACATCAGGCGGCTCTCCGGGATGCCCGCTTCCGCAAAGGCCTTGATCAGGTTCTTTCGAGCACCGAATCGTTCGCGGCAGATCAGGAACAGGTAGCTCTCCGGCGTTTCCTTGAGGACGCGGACCCAGAGGTCGATGGTTGCGGGCGTGAATTTCCAGTGGCTGTGGAAGCACGAGAAGATGAAGGCGTCCTGCGGCATGTCGCAGAGCGCCCGATCGATCGGCTGCGGCATCGGGCGGTGAACCGCTTCGTTCGGGAAGAACGTCTCGGGCATCCAGCAGACCTTCTCGTAATAGTGCGGGAAGGAGCTTTCCGGCACCACCGTTTTGTCCGCGATGAGGTAGTCGATGTCGACGTTGACCACGGTGCCCGGATAGCCGAGCCAGGTCGCATGCACCGGTGCGGTCTGGCGGTTCATCACGAATACCCGGTTTTCTGCGGTATGTCCCTGCAGGTCGACCAGGATGTCGATGTTCTCGGCCTTGATTGCCTCGGCCGCCTCGTCATCCGTCATGCCCCGGATCCGGACAACCCTGCCCCATTCCTCGCGGATGGCGTTGTTGTCGTTGCGCAGCCGTTCGGCGGGAGCGTTGCAGAAGAGCGTGATGTCGAAACGGCTCTTGTCGTGCGATTCCAATATGCCGCGAAGCGCCTTCATGACGGCGTGTTCCGTCCAAAGGTCGGCCGAAAGATAGCCTATGCGCAGCTTGCTGCCCCAGCGGTGCGGCATGTTGTGCCTTTTCGAGGCGGCGTTTTTGGGCTTTCTCTCGCCCATTCTGGAGCCCGCGATGGCGTTCGTCTTTTCATCGTCGCACCAGCGCAGATTGAAGAGCGATACCTCGTCGGCGATCGCTTCGAATTCGCCTCTGGCGATTTCCTCGAACTGGATAGGCTCGTATTTGCGGATGATATCGTAATCGAGGGCGTCTCTCATGGCTGAGAGATAGAAATTGCGCACGATCCGATCCTCGGGATCTTTCTCGAAGATCTCCAGGATGCACTTGTTTTCTTCGTCGCTGCGATCCTGGAGCCGGATCGAGCGGGCTGCGAGCTGGCGGTGTGTCGGTTCGTCGCTTCGCGCGAGCGTGTTGCGAAATGCTTCGGCGCCTTCCAGTTCCTGGCGCATCAGAGCGCCGGACATCAGGACGGCCATATCCGGATCGGCAATCGCCTCTTTGAGAATGCGCGCACCGAGGCGCAGGACGTTGATGTCGTCGCCATTGGAGAAATGAAGCCGCATGGCTTCGCGCAGGTATTTGATCTTGTGAGGGGATTCCATGCCCCCGGCGAGCTGGAACGCCTGGGCGGCCTCGGTCTTCATCTTGAGCTTCAACAGAGTTGCGCCCAGGAGTGCGTAGTGCCTCGGATCCTTGTGAACATCCAGCAGCTTATTCAGGATGCCTAATACATCGTGATATTCTTTTTTGTCGAAGTGATTTTGTGCTGCGACGTATTGCCGTTGTATCTTCAGGGGTTTCAAGGCTTCCCGCTCCAGTAAAGTTGTGCCGGCGTCCCGGCAAATCGGCTTCACCGCGCATCGTGGCAAGCCAAGCTTGCATGAAGCCGACCTCCCGGAGGCCGGGCGCTTCGTACACTTTTCGTTAATGATGCTGGCGGAAGGGTTTTCAGGTCGCCGTGCTGTTTAAAGAACTTAGCAAGGATTTGCTGCGAGATTTGGCTCACACGACGGGTTTGGTGTTCCTTCAGATTGAAGAGACCGAGTTGGCATGATGCCGGACCGAAGTGCCGGTAAAATATACAGTCCGGTATGTCCCCCTCCATGTATTTCGTTCAAAGGGACAATCAACTATGACTAGCATTCTCACCAACGTGTCGGCGATGGCCGCGCTCCAGACGCTGCGCGGCATCAGCAACGACATGGAATCCACGCAGAGCCGCGTTTCTTCCGGTCTGCGCGTCGGTTCTGCTTCCGACAACGCCGCCTATTGGTCGATCGCCACCACCATGCGTTCCGACAAGGGTTCGCTCTCGACGGTTCAGGACGCTCTCGGCCTCGGCGCCGCCAAGGTCGACACTGCCTATTCCGCCATGGAATCGGCCATCGACGTCGTCACCGAAATCAAGAACAAGCTGGTTGCCGCTTCCGAACCGGGCGTCGACAAGTCCAAGGTCCAGGAAGAAATCACCCAGCTGCAGAGCCAGCTGAAGAGCATCGCTTCTTCCGCTTCGTTCTCCGGCGAAAACTGGCTGCAGGCCGAAATCGGCGGCACACAGAACGCGACCACCGGCATCATGCAGGCCGGCACCGAGATCACCAAGCAGCTCATCGGTTCGTTCGTTCGTGACAGCGACGGCAACGTCTCGGTCAAGTCCGTCAACGTCGTGCTCGACGAAACCAACGTCCTGTTCGACCTGAGCGGCGGCCGCGGCGGTCTGCTCGACCAGAATGCCCTCAACGGTTTCCGCGCCATCAACTTCGACGACGGCACGACGAACCACAAGGAATATTTCGGCAAGATCAACACCTCGGCGATCTACTCGACCACTGCCCAGTGGAAGGACATCGGCGGCGGCGTGTTCATGAAGGGCGATACCAACGGCGTCTACTCTTCGGGCTCCAACGGCACCTACATGATCAAGGTTGGCGGCGCTTACATCGACGCAGTCTACACGACCAAGGGTTACGACTTCTCGGCTGGTGCGACTGCAACTGCCGGCGTCAAGTACGGAGCGGACATCTCGGTTTCCGACCTCGATATCACCAAGCTCGAAGACTACCGCGACTCCAGCGGTGTCAGCTACCTCGGTCTGGGTACCAAAGCCAGCGATGAGGATCTCATGCAGGCATTGACCTCGTTCGTCGATGGCCAGTTGGAAGCGATGGGCAGTGCTGCGGCCAAGCTCGGCGCCGTATCGAAGCGCATCGACATGCAGTCCGACTTCGTCTCCAAGCTCACCGACTCGATCGACAAGGGTGTCGGCCGACTGGTGGATGCGGACATGAACGAAGAGTCGACCAAGCTCAAGGCACTGCAGACCCAGCAGCAGCTGGCGATCCAGTCGCTCTCGATTGCCAACTCCGACTCGCAGAACATCCTGTCGCTGTTCCGTTAATCGACACAGGGAAAATGGCCCGGCGGCTGACCGCGCCATCGACCTTCAAAAAGGGCCGCGTCCGAATTCGGGCGCGGCCTTTTTTATTCCATGGTTCGCTTCAATGTTCCTTAATCATATTGCTGCATTCTTGGATCATCGAAACGGTGAGTTAACCAATAAAATTAAATGGTTAACAAGCATGATGCTGACCGCGTTTCCCGGTATAGTCCGGAATGTCCCTTCCTACAATTAGCCATTCAAGGGGCAATCAATATGACTAGCATTCTCACCAACGTTGCAGCTATGTCTGCTTTGCAGACGCTGCGCGGCATCAGCAACGACATGGAATCCACGCAGAGCCGCGTTTCTTCCGGTCTGCGCGTCGGCTCTGCTTCCGACAACGCTGCCTATTGGTCGATCGCAACCACCATGCGTTCCGACAAGGGTTCGCTCTCGACGGTTCAGGACGCTCTCGGCCTCGGCGCTGCCAAGGTCGACACTGCCTATTCCGCCATGGAATCGGCCATCGACGTCGTCACCGAAATCAAGAACAAGCTGGTTGCCGCTTCCGAACCGGGCGTCGACAAGTCCAAGGTCCAGGAAGAAATCACCCAGCTGCAGAGCCAGCTGAAGAGCATCGCTTCTTCCGCTTCGTTCTCTGGCGAAAACTGGCTGCAGGCCGAAATCGGCGGCACTCAGAACGCCACCACCGGCATCATTCAGGCCGGCACCGAGATCACCAAGCAGCTCGTCGGTTCGTTCATCCGCGATAGCGACGGCAATGTAGCTGTCAAGACCATCAACGTCCTCCTCGACGAACAGAACGTCCTGTTCGACCTGAGCGGTGGCCACGGCGGTCTTCTCGACAGCAACGCCCTCAACGGTTTCCGCGCCATCAGCTTCGACGACGGCACGACCAACCACAAGGAATACTTCGGCAAGATCAACACCTCGGCGATCTACTCGACCACTGCCCAGTGGAAGGACATCGGCGGCGGCGTGTTCATGAAGGGCGATACCAACGGCGTCTACTCTTCGGGCTCCAACGGCACCTACATGATCAAGGTTGGCGGCGCTTACATCGACGCAGTCTACACGACCAAGGGTTACGACTTCTCGGCTGGTGCGACCGCAACGACTGGTATCAAGTACGGCACGGACGTCTCGGTTTCCGACCTCGACATCACCAGGCTCGAAGACTACCGCGACTCCAGCGGTGTCAGCTACCTCGGCCTCGGCACCAAGGCCAGTGACGAAGACCTCATGGCTGCACTGACCTCGTTCGTCGATGGTCAGCTGGAAGCGATGAACAGCGCTGCCTCCAAGCTCGGCGCCGTATCGAAGCGCCTCGACATGCAGACGGACTTCATCTCCAAGCTGACGGACTCCTTCGACAAGGGTGTCGGCCGACTGGTGGATGCGGACATGAACGAAGAGTCGACCAGGCTCAAGGCACTGCAGACCCAGCAGCAGCTGGCGATCCAGTCGCTCTCGATTGCCAACTCCGACTCGCAGAACATCCTGTCGCTGTTCCGTTAATCGGCACAGGGAAAATGGCGCGGAGGCTGACCACGCCATGGACTTAAAAAAGAGCCGCGTCCGAATTCGGGCGCGGCTTTTTTAATTTCCTAATCGCTTTTCTCAATTTCCCGATCGGCTTCAATATTCATTAACCATATTGCGGTTACCTAGCAGCATCGAAACAGTGAGTTAACCAAGAAAATTAAATGGTTAACAAGCATGATGCTGACCGCTGTTCCCGGTGAAATCCGGAATGTCCCTTTTCGTAATCAGCCACTCAAGGGGCACCTAAAATGACAAGCATTCTTACCAACATTGCAGCTATGTCTGCGCTGCAGACGCTGCGCGGTATCGCGACCGATATGGAATCCACGCAGAGCCGAGTTTCGTCGGGTCTGCGCGTCGGTACTGCTTCCGACAACGCCGCCTATTGGTCGATCGCCACCACCATGCGTTCCGACAACGGCGCTCTTTCTGCAGTTCAGGACGCTCTCGGCCTCGGCGCCGCCAAGGTCGACACTGCCTATTCCGCCATGGAATCGGCCATCGACGTCGTCACCGAAATCAAGAACAAGCTGGTTGCCGCTTCCGAACCGGGCGTCGACAAGTCCAAGGTCCAGGAAGAAATCACCCAGCTGCAGAGCCAGCTGAAGAGCATCGCTTCCTCGGCTTCGTTCTCCGGCGAAAACTGGCTCCAGGCCGAAATCGGCGGCTCGCAGAGTGCGACCACCGGCATCATCTACGCCTCCAGCGAACTCACCAAGCAGCTCGTCGGTTCGTTCATCCGTGATGCCGACGGCAATGTCACGGTCAAGTCCATCAACGTCGTTCTCGACGAAACCAACGTCCTGTTCGACTTGAGCGGCGGCCGCGGCGGTCTGCTCGACAGCAACGCTCTCAACGGTTTCCGCGCCATCAAGTTCGACGACGGCACGACCAACCAGAAGGAATACTTCGGCAAGATCAACACGTCGTCGTATTATGCGACCAACTCGGTCTGGAAGGACATCGGCGGCGGCGTCTTCATGCGCGGCGATACCAACGGCGTCTACTCTTCGGGCTCCAACGGCACCTACATGATCAAGGTTGGCGGCGCTTACATCGACGCAGTCTACACGACCAAGGGTTACGACTTCTCGGCTGGTGCGACTGCAACGGGCGGCATCAAATACTCTTCGGACATCTCGGTTTCCGACCTCGACATCACCAGGCTCGAAGACTATCGCGACTCCAGCGGTGTCAGCTACCTCGGCCTCGGCACCAAGGCCAGCGATGAAGACATCATGGCGGCACTGACCTCGTTCGTCGACGGTCAGCTGGAAGCGATGAACAGTGGGGCGGCCAAGCTAGGTGCCGTTGCGAAGCGGCTCGAGATGCAGTCCGACTTCGTCTCCAGGCTCACCGACTCGATCGACAAGGGTGTCGGCCGACTGGTGGATGCGGACATGAACGAAGAGTCGACCAGGCTCAAGGCACTGCAGACCCAGCAGCAGCTGGCGATCCAGTCGCTCTCGATTGCCAACTCCGACTCGCAGAACATCCTGTCGCTCTTCCGCTAATAAGACGCGTCATTCGGCACAAAGAAGCCGCGCCCTTTTGGGGCGCGGCTTTTTTTATGTCCCGGTAGTTTTTGTTAACTTTCCTAAATTCCATTTAACCTTTGTTAACCATTTCCTCCCTAAATGGGCTCATCGAAACGATGGGTTAACCAAGACGAAGAAAAGGTTAACAGGCATCAGGCCAAGCCAACGTTCACCGGTGTAATCCCGGAAATGTCCCTTCCATCTAGCCAATCAAGGGGCACACCAAAATGACCAGCATTCTTACCAATATCGCAGCTATGGCTGCTCTCCAGACTCTGCGTAACATCGACAGCCAGATGCAGACCACCCAGGACCGGGTTTCCTCCGGCCTGCGCGTCGGCACCGCTTCTGACAATGCCGCCTACTGGTCGATCGCGACCACCATGCGCTCTGACAACGGCGCTCTCTCCGCGGTTCAAGACGCCCTCGGTCTCGGCGCCGCCAAGGTTGATACCGCCTATTCCGCAATGGAAAGCGTTGTCGACGTCGTAAAGGAAATCAAGAACAAGCTCGTTACCGCCTCGGAAGCCGGCGTCGACAAGGCGAAGATCCAGGCAGAAATCTCGCAGCTGCAGGATCAGTTGAAGAGCATCACGTCTTCTGCTTCGTTCTCCGGTGAAAACTGGCTGCAGGCCGAAGTCGGCGGCGCCTCCAACCCCACAACGGGCGTGATCTACGCGGCCAGCCCGGTCGTCAAGCAGGTTGTGAGCTCGTTCATCCGTGATCCCGACGGCAACGTCGCCGTCAAATCGGTGGATGTCATTCTGAACGAAACGAACGTCCTGTTCGACTTGAGCGGCGGTCACGGCGGCCTGCTCGACGGCAATTCCTTCAATGGCTTCCGGGCGATCAACTTTGACGATGGCACGACCAACCACAAGGACTACTTCGGCAAGATCAACACTGCCGCTTTTCACGCAACGGACGCGATCTGGAAGGATGTCGGCGGCGGCGTCTACATGAAGGGCGACACCAACGGCATCTATACGTCCGGCACCAGCGGAACCTACCTCATCAAGGTCGGCGGCGCCTACATCGATGCTGTCTACAGCACGAAGGGATACGATTTCTCGGCTGGTGCAACGGCAACCGCAGGCATCAAGTACGCCGCCAACATCTCCATCTCCGAACTGGATATCACTAAGCTCGACGACTATCGCAATTCGAACGGTGTCAGCTATCTCGGGATGGGGACCAAGGCCAACGACGCCGATCTTATGGCCGCTCTCAACTCGTTCGTCGATGGTCAGCTCGAAAAGCTCATCAGCGCAACGGCAAAACTCGGGTCGATCAACAAGCGCATCGACATGCAGGAAGCTTTCGTCTCCAAGCTGACCGACTCCATCGACAGCGGCATCGGCCGACTGGTGGATGCGGACATGAGCGAAGAGTCGACCAGGCTGAAGGCCCTGCAGACCCAGCAGCAACTCGCGATCCAGTCGCTCTCGATCGCCAATACCAGTTCCGAGAATATTCTGTCGCTCTTCCGTCAGTAAGCGGCGCTCTAGGCTAGGAGCGGTTTCGTCCTGCTCTGCTGGCGTGATAGCAAATATTCTGGAAAGAAGACCGCGTCTCGAAAGAGGCGCGGTTTTCGCGTTTTGGGGCGTGGCTTGCGCGAAACCTGCACCATTGTCGGATAGGTCGTTAAGACTTCATTAACTTCTTGCCAATCCTCGACCGGGTTTGATAACTGTCGATTTAACGATTTGTTAAGAACGACAGACCGCCCGCATCTGTGATGCTGAGTGGCGGTACGCATGATGCCTCTCGTCGTTTCCGGTGAAGCACTCCGGATTTCCAGACCAATTGACCGAGGCACGGCCGATGACCAGCATCCTGACGAATCCCGCCGCTATGGCTGCCCTGCAGACGTTGCGCTCGATCGACCGCAACATGGAAATCACCCAGGCGCGGGTTTCCTCGGGCATGCGTGTTCAGACAGCCGCGGACAATGCCGCCTATTGGTCGATCGCAACCACGATGCGTTCCGACAATCATGCGCTCTCGACCATCCAGGATGCGCTCGGCCTCGGCGCCGCCAAGGTGGACACCGCCTACACGGCGATGGAAAGTGCGATCGACACGGTCGTCGAGATCAAATCCAAGATCGTTGCGGCTTACGGCGTCGGCTCCAATCGCGGCAAGATCCAGGAAGAAATCGCCCAGCTCCAGGAGCAGCTGAAGAGCATCTCGGACTCAGCGACCTTCTCCGGCGAGAACTGGCTTCAGGACTATATCAGCGACGGCGGTACCAACGCTCAGGAAAAGCCGGTCGTCAAACAGGTGGTTGCGTCGTTCACCCGCACCGCCTCCGGTGACGTCGCGGTCAAGACCGTCGACTATACGCTTGATTCCAAGACGGTCCTTTTCGACCTCAACGGCGGCAATCTCGGTATCCTGGACTCTTCCGTGAAGTTCGTCGCCGAGAGCGAAGTCGCCGTGGACATGACCACCTCCAACGGCACGATGGGTTCGACGAACGCGTCCTACGCCGTCTCGGTTCTCGCCGAAAGCCAATTGATGGCGCTTGGCGCGGATACGAATACAATCGATACGAGCATCTACGCGGTCGGCGGCAATTTTTATCTGAAGGTCGGGGAAGGCAAGTGGGCTCAGGTGACGACGACCGATCCGGCTACGGCACCGGCGGTAACGACCCCTGCCCACGACGACGGCACGACAAAATATTATTTCGTGGTGACCGCTGCGAACAATCTCAATAACCGAAAACTTGGGATGTCGGTCACCACGGTCGACATCAACAAGCTGAACGACCTCGTCGTAAAGATGAACACGATGGTCCCGGGCTCGGCGCCGAACACCGACGCAGTGCTTGATATGATGGAGCGCTTCCTCGACAAACAGCTTCTGGCGATGACGAGCGCCGCTTCGAGCCTCGGCTCGATCCAGAAGCGCATCGATCTGCAGGAAAGCTTCGTCGCCTCCCTGACCGACGTGATCGACAAGGGTGTCGGCCGACTGGTCGATGCGGACATGAACGAAGAATCGACGCGGTTGAAGGCGTTGCAGACCCAGCAGCAGCTCGGCATCCAGTCCCTCCAGATCGCCAACACCAACGCCGAAAACATCCTGCAGTTGTTCCGGCAGGGCTAAGACTGCGCGGCGCCGGTCACCTGGCCGCCGCCTGATGCTCGGTCGAACCGGTCCGCGAGGTTCGACGCAATGCGGTATCTTCATCCTCGCGCAAGTTTAACTTCCTACCGTTCCGCTAAAGTCCGGCGAAGTGTCTTGTGTCGCCGAGGACAAACGAATGGCAACCTTGTCGGGATGATACGATGATTGCAGCGGTGACGATTTGCGCTTTCGGGAGGCTCATGACGAGCCTCGAACGAAAGGCGACGGCAGGGCAGGGGGACGCTCGATGAGTGCCTCGCTCGCCCGCTACCTGAAGGATTTCAGCGAGCCGCAGGCCCCACCGTTGCCCTTGCTGGCCGATGGTTTCGGCGATGGCTTCGAAGACGATCCGGCATTTCCCACGGTCGTCGAGGAGCCGGTCGATATCGAAGCCGAACGGGCCGAAGCCTATGCGAAAGGCCATGACGCGGCGTCCGAGGAGCTCCGACAGCGTTTCGATGAAGAGCGGCAGGCGCTTCTGACCGCGCATGCCGAAGAGATGGCGGCGCTGCGCGAAAAGTATGAAACCGAAGCGGCTGCAATGATCGCCACCGGACTTGAGGGCATTGCCGGATTGACGGCGCAGGCGGTCAGCGATCAGACGGCAAGGATCCTGTCGCCTCTCCTCGACGAAGCGCTCGTCGCCAAGGCGATATCCGACATGGCGGATATCATCCGCAGCGCAATACTCGAGGGCGACGTCGGCACGTTGACCGTCCGCGGTCCGCTGCATCTGTTCGAAAAACTGAAAACTGCGCTCGGAGAGCCCACCCCACTCCTGCGCCACATCGAAGCGCCTGACCTCGATATTGCGGTCGACATCGGCGAGAGCGCCCTTGTGACCCGGATGTCCGCATGGCTGGCGAGTCTGAAGAAGGTATTGGGATGAGCGAAGGCGAAAACCATCACCACGGCAAGAACGAGGTCGTCATCGTCAAGCGACATGGCGGCGGACACGACGACGGCGCCCATGGCGGCGCCTGGAAGATCGCTTATGCCGACTTCATGACCGCGATGATGGCGTTCTTCCTCGTCATGTGGCTGGTCAATGCCGCCAACGAGGAGACGAAAGCCTCGATGGCGAGTTATTTCAACCCGATCAAGCTTTCCGACGAGACCCCGGCCTCGAAGGGATTGGAAAAGCCGGTCGATGCGGCCGAGGGCCAGGAAAACGGCGAAAAGTCGAAGGTCAAGGCGGAGGGCAACGTTCAGGGCTCCGCGGCGGCGACCGGCGAGGACATGACCTCGACCTCAGGTGACGAACCCAATTACTCCGAAGCGGATTTCTTCGAAAACCCCTATTCCGTTCTTGCCGAGATCGCTCAGCAAGTGGGCCAGCAGGCGAATGTCAGCGCCAAGGGCGAGGGTGGCGCCAGCGATTCGGGCCCCGCGACCGGTGCCGATGGCGGCCAGGCCTACCGCGACCCCTTCGATCCGGACTTCTGGACCAAGCAGATGCAGATGTCGCGCGCCGAAGGACCCGAGCAGGCTGTGAAGACCACGGCGAATGACGATCCGCTCGCCCAGATGGGGCAGGCGCCGCAATACCAGCAGGCGCCGCAATCCACTGAAGCCAAAACGCAACTGCAGCAGACCCAGATGGCGGTTGCCATTCCCACTCCGCGTCCCGACCCGACGCAGATGGACAAGCCGCAGACGGCCTCGGGTGCTCAGGCGACGAAGCCAGCCAACCTCAACGGACAAAAGCCGGAAGACGGTGCGAAAGCGGAAGAGCAGGCGGAGCTGAAGGCTGCGGAAGAGCTGAAGAAGGAAATCCAGCAGCAGATTTCCGGTGTCGCCGGCAAGCTCGCGGAAGGTCTTGTCGTGACGCCTGCCGAAGGCGGCCTGCTGGTGTCGATCTCCGACCAGGCGGATGATCCGATGTTCAACATCGGTTCGGCCGTGCCGCGCCGCGAAATGGTGCTGGCAATGGAGAAGATCGGCCAGATCCTCAAGGATCGAAAGGGCAGCATCGTCCTGCGCGGACATACGGACGGCCGTCAGTTCAAGGGTACCGAGAACGACAACTGGCGCCTTTCCATGTCCCGTGCTCACAGCGCCTATTACATGTTGGTGCATGGCGGCCTGGCGGAGGATCGTATCAAGCAGGTTTCCGGCTTCGCCGACAGGCGCCTCCAGGTGCCGGCCGATCCGCTCGCCGCTGGCAATCGGCGTATCGAAATCCTGATCGGGGCGGACGAGGGATAGTGATGGCTGTGGGCATAAAGTCCTTGATTGCGGCCGGCCTCGTTTTCGGGGTCGCATTCGCGCCTGCGGCATCGGCTCAGGATCGTACGGACCTTGCGCCCTATGCGATGCTTCGGTCCCTGCAATTCGTGCAGGATTCCGTCGTGCTCGGCGATCATTCGGCAGCGGAAATGCAGCGCTTCATGCTGGGGACGATCGATCAGCGCCTGCGGACGGCGCCCACTTCCATCTTCGAAGATCCGCGCAATGTCGACGCGGCGCTGATCTACGCTATGAGCGGCGGCAATCCCGCAACGCTCGAATATCTCGCCTCGCGCGACGTCGCAGGCAATTTCGATAACCGCGTTGCCGACGGGCTGAGAAAATACCTCGGCGGCCGCGGGACTTTGATCGAAAAAAGCCTCAGCGAAATGGCCAAGGAATACCGGGACGAGAAGATCGGACCCTATCTTTCGCTCGTCAGCGGAAACGTCATGGTCGCCAAGGATCCGAAGGGCGCCCTGGTTTTCTATGACTGGGCGCGCTTGACGGCGCCCGGCACGATCATCGAGGAAGCCGCGCTGCGTCGATCGGTGGCGATCACCGTCGATGCCAATATGGTGGGGCCGGCGCTCTCCTATTCGCGGAAATACGCGCGGCGTTTCATCCATTCGCCCTATGCCAGCCAGTTCGCGGATTTCTTCGTGCAGCTGGCTGTCGGCCATTTCGGTGAGATCACCGAGGACGATATCGACGGAGCGCTGGAATTCATGGACGCCGACCGGCGCCGCGAGATTTTCCTGCGCATCGCGCGCTCGGCTGCGATCGCCGGCAAGAACGATCTCGCGCGCCTCGCCTCCGCAAAGGCCGAAGCGCTTGCTAAAACTCCGACGCCCGAGGCGCTCGCGAAGCTTTATGGCGGGTTCGCCAATATTCCGACGAAGGACATCGGGCAGGCCATTCAGGCGATAACCGACGTTCCCGAAGAAACGCTTTCGCCGCGCGACCGTGCCTTGCGGCAGGCCGCAAAAGTGGTGGCGGACCAAGTCGTTAGCCGGCCTACGGTCGACAGCCTCGCACAAGATAAAGCTATCAAAGTGACCAATACAGAAGACGCGAAATCTCCAGTCGCGTTGCCCAGGAATGAGATCGCTGGGCCTGCCTCCGCCACGGAACGTCCGATGGCCGGCACCGCTGCCAAATTCGATCCGGCCTTCCAGACATTCGTCGATAGCGGTCGTTCGAAATTGAGTGCTATCGACGAAATGCTGAAGGAGGAGAACGCTTCCAAATGATTACTGACATTCTTGGTGGTGGTAAGACTGGCGCAGCCGACGCGGCTTCGTCCACGAAGCAGGGCGTTGGCGGTCGCAAAGGTGCCGACGGTTCCACTGGCGGCTTCTCCGACGCTCTTTCCGGTTTTGACCGCGATGCACCGTCGACCAATGCCGACGACGTACCGGATGAGGACGCCCGCGCGTCTTCCGCGGAAGAACGCATGGCTGGCGACGTGAAGCAGGGCAAGCCAAAGCCGATCATCGACATCAAGCCGCAATCCCTCCGCCGCCCGCTCGAGGAGGCGGAAGATCCCTCCGCCGCCCTGAAGCAGGCGCCGGTGAACGAGCCCAAAGAAAAGCAGATGACCCCCGCCGAAAGGAAGCTTCGCGAAGCCCTGGAGGCCGCGAAAGCCGTCGCGCGGAAGTCGGACGAGGTTCAGGGCAAGCGCGCCGCCAGATCCGAAAAGGACGCGGAGGTCGAGACGGAGGGCGGCGAAGATCTCGACCTCTCCATGCTGGCCGCAGACGATGCCAAGATCACCGACATGCTGTCGCTCTTGACGAGCGGCGAGGCGACCGGCGCTATCAATGCAATGGTATCAAAGAATGCACCTGGGCAGCAGAACAAGCGGACCAAGGGTGAGGATGACGAAGGGCGCGAAGTCGATGCCCTCGACCTGAAGGATGCCAAGCACGCAGGCACCGGCGGCGCGGAAGCGGACCCGCTTTCGACGCCGGTGGATACGGACCGGAGCGCTCCCGGCACGCGTGTCTTCCGTTTCAGCAATGCGCGTACCGACCAGCATGTCGATATGGCCGTCGGTGGGCGGGGCGAACGCAGCACGGCGGAATTCAGATCGTCGTCGGGCGGTGCCGCCGAAAACATCACCGTTCTCGACGCACGCCGTTTCCTCGGGCTCGCACCGAATTCGAACGGCGCCAATCTCACGGCGATGCTATCGGGGGATGCCGATTGGGCGGGCGCCATGAGCCCGAGTTCGGCGCTTTCGAATGCAGCGGCGCAGAGCAGCACCGGCACAGTGGTGAATACGCTGAAGCTGCAGTTGAACCCACACGATCTCGGCGCGGTGACGGCCACGCTGCGGCTTCACGGCGAAGAACTCAATGTTCATCTGACCGTCGAGACCCGAGCGGCCTATCGCCAGCTCAGCGAAGACAGCGGCGGCATCCTGGATGCGTTGCGTGCCCAGGGCTTCGCGGTCGACCAGGTGACCATCAGCATCGCGCCGATGGCGGATTCCGACGGGACCAGCAGCCAGCAGGGGCAGCCCGGCCAGAGCGGCCAGCAGGCCATGGCCGAGGGCGGGCGTCAGGGCCAGGCCGCCGGCCGCGGCCAGCAGCAGAATGGTGAGCGCCAGGCAGCAGATCAGGGAACGAGGAACGCAAATGAAGCGGCATCGGACAATGTGGCTGGTACCGCTCCTGGTGGTGCTCGTCCTGGTCAGCTCTACCTCTGACGCCGGCGCCGGATCGCTCTTCAGTTCCGGAGGTTGGGGAACGCAGCAGGGCACTGCTGCGCCCGCCACGCCTCCCAGCAGGGCTCCAGCGACACCGCGCACGCCTGTCAGAGCGCCCGCATACAGCGCACCGAAGACCAGTGTGCCTTTGAGTTCCGGTGTCTGCGAGCGGGAAATACAGGCTGCTGCGGCGAGATACGGCGTACCGGAAGGCATTCTCTATTCGGTCGGTCTCACCGAGACCGGCCGCAAGGGCAGCCTCAGCGCCTATGCCATGAATGTCGAGGGCAAAGCCTATTTTCCTCCCTCGCAGCAGGCGGCAATGACGACCTTTTACGACGCCAAACGGCAGGGCAGGAAGCTCATCGATATCGGCTGCATGCAGATCAATCACCATTTCCACGGTGAAAATTTCTCCTCGCCCGAAGAGATGTTCGACCCGAAACGCAATGTGGAATACGCCGCAAAGTTCCTCCGGAACTTGCACGACAAACACGAGACCTGGACGATGGCGGTGGCACGATACCATGCCGGACCGAACAACAACCCCGCTCAGAAGCAATATGTCTGCCGGGTGATCAGCAATCTCGTCGCCACAGGCTACGGAGAGTGGACCTCCAACGCTTCCCGATTCTGCGCCAGCTGAGCAATCTCTAGTTGAATCGCAGAAATAAAGAATCGCAAAATTGCAGCGATTTGCATTTATGGCAAAAATGGCCATGCAAGTCTTCTTTTACGATGCGTTAATTTTTCCACCGGAAATTTGTGTTCGAATTTGGTGCACCCACTATATCTAGTGCAAATCGCGGTGCAGTTATTAATCAACTGTTAATTTGTTTGGTTAACTTCACACAGCTTGTCTCGGATTCCGCCGATTCGTACCCATAGACATATTGAAGCACCACAAGTGATTCGGAGGCGGACGAATGATCGTAGTGGTTGATGAGCGTGAGCTCGTGAAAGACGGTTACACATCTCTTTTTGGGCGTGAAGGAATTCCTTCCCAGGGGTTCGATCCAAAAGAATTCGGCGAATGGGTGAGTACGGCGGCTGACTCGGATATTGCCGCGGTCGAAGCCTTCCTGATCGGCCAGGGCGAGCGTACGCTCGAACTGCCGCGGGCCATCCGGGACCGGTCCATGGCACCGGTGATCGCAGTCAGCGATCAGCCCTCACTGGAGGCGACCCTTGCCTTCTTCGACAGCGGCGTGGACGACGTGGTGCGCAAGCCCATCCATCCCCGCGAAATCCTGGCGCGTGCCGCTGCGATCCGTCGCCGGCTGAAGGCGATCTCGAATTTCACCGACATCGGTTCGATCCGAGTATTCTCCGACGGTCGCGATCCGGAAATCGACGGCGACGTCTTCGCATTGCCGCGCCGCGAGCGCCGCATCCTCGAATACCTGGTCACCAATCGCGGTCGCCGCGTTTCCAAGACCCAGATCTTCAACGCCATCTACGGCATCTTCGACGAGGAAGTCGAAGAGAACGTCGTCGAAAGCCATATCAGCAAGCTGCGCAAGAAACTGCGCAAGAAGCTCGGCTTCGATCCGGTCGATTCCAAGCGTTTCCTTGGTTACTGCATCGACTGGAACTGATTTTTTAACAGGGCCTTGCCGCAAATTTTCGGCGGGAACCGTAAGCAGACAGCTTCACGCAAGGCCCGCCACCTACTCTCTCCATCAGACAAAAAGGAGATTTCCTATGAGCATTTTCGGCACGATGAAAACGGCCGTCTCGGGCATGAACGCTCAGGCAAACCGCCTCGGTACCGTTGGCGATAACATCGCCAATTCGAGCACCGTCGGTTACAAGCGTTCTTCCACGGCGTTCTCCACGCTGGTTCTGCCCTCGACTCAAGGGTCGTATTCTTCCGGCGGTGTCGAAACCAACGTCCGCTACAGCATCGCGGAACAGGGCGGCATTCAGTACACCACGTCGTCGACGGACCTTGCCATCCAGGGCGAAGGCTTCTTCATCGTCAGCGATCCGAACGGTACTCCTTACCTGACCCGCGCCGGTGCCTTCGTGAAGGACGCGACGGGCTTCCTCAAGAACACCGCCGGTTTCAACCTGATGGGTTATCCCTACGGCACGAACCCGCCGGCCGCGGTCGTCAACGGCTTCAACGGCCTTGAGGAAATCAACATCAACGACTTCGGCATGGTGTCCTCGCCGTCGACGGCAGGCAGCTTCCCGGCCAACCTGGACAAGGGGGCGGCTGTGGTTCCGGCTGCTAACCGCCCAGGTGCTAACGCGGCAACCGCTGTCATCACGAACAAGAGCTCGTTGACCGCCTACGACCATGCCGGTGCCAAGGTGCTCTATGATTTCTATTATACCAAGGCAAGTGCCAGCCCCGATACCTGGGAAGTCTCGGTCTATCGCCAAGATCAGGCTACCAATGGTGGTTTCCCGTATACTGCGACGGCGCCCAAGGTTCTTGTTCAGCAGACGGTAACGCTTGCTTTTGACCCGAACACCAACAAGCTGACAGCGGCCTCGCCGAAAGCGATCACCTTCACCGACCCGAACGATGGCGCTACCCCTGCACAGTCGATCAAGATCGACCTCTCGGATATGACGCAGTTCGCCACCGCCTTTACCCCGGGCAAGGGCATCATCGACGGCAATGCGCCGAGCCCGATTACCGACGTGGAAATCGGTGGTGATGGCCTGGTCACGGCGGTCTATCAGGATGGCGGTCGTCGTCCGATCTACCAGGTCGCGCTGGCAACGGTCCCGAGCATCGACAAGCTGCTTCCGCAGAACGGCAACGTCTACCTGCCGACCAACGACTCGGGCGTCGTCACCATCGGCTTCCCGCAGGCTGGCGCCTTCGGCCAGATCTACTCCGGCGCGCTTGAAAGCTCCAACGTCGATATCGCCAGCGAGCTGACGGAAATGATCGAATCGCAGCGTGTCTACACCGCGAACTCGAAGGTCTTCCAGACCGGTTCCGACCTGATGGACGTCCTGATCAATCTGAAGAGATAATCGGACCGACGATCGAGAGAATAAGTCTCAAGAGGTTAGTAAAAAATGTCGCTCGCATCAGCATTGTCTACGGCACAGTCGATCTTCACCAACTCCGGCACGCAGTCGGCTGTATCGGCGAAGAACATCGCTAATGCACAGAACCCCGATTACACCCGCCGATCCGCAATGGTCGTGACCGGCGGCAACGGGGCCATTATCGGCGACATTACACGGTCCTACAGCGAGCCGCTGCTGCGCCAGACGATTGCAAGTTCGTCGATTGCCAGCGGCCAGCGGACCGTGCTGGACGGCCTCACCGAGATCAAGAACCTGATGGGGGGGAACAACAACGAGCTCTCCCCCGCCAAGCTGATTGCCGCCTTCCGCAACAATCTCGATGCTTTCGCCGGAAAGGCGAACGATACCGGCATCGGCATTGCCTTCATTTCAAGCGCCAGGGACGTTGCGGCAGGCCTGAATATCGCCTCCGACAAGCTTCAGCAGATCCGCAAGGATGCGGACGATCAGATCAAGCAGAATGTCACCGATCTGAATGCGCTGCTTGCAAAGTTCGAGACCGTCAACAACCAGGTCAAGAACGCGGTCTCCAGCGGCACGGATCCGAACGACTCGCTCGATGAGCGCGACGGCCTCGTCAAGAAGATTTCCGAAATCGTCGGGGTCACGTCCTATACCCGCGGCGGCAACGACATGGTGCTCTACACCACGGACGGCACGACGCTGTTCGAGGCGGTGCCCCGCAAGGTGACATTCCAGCAGACCGCAGCCTTCGACGCAGCGACGAACGGCAATGGCGTCTATATCGACGGCGTGGCGCTCAAGGCCGGGGATTCGGGCAATACGACCGCCAAGGGCTCGCTCCAGGCGCATATGCAGATCCGCGACAAGATCGCGCCGACCTTCCAGAGCCAGCTCGACGAAATCGCCCGCGGTCTGATCACCTCGTTTGCGGAAACCGGACCCACTGGCGCACTGGCCCCGAGGACCGGTCTCTTCACATACAAGGACGCCGCCGGCGTACAGCAGACGGCCATTCCCGCCGCCGGCACGATCGTCCCGGGCCTCGCCTCCAAGATCTTCGTCAATCCGGTGGTCGTTCCCCCGGCAGGCACGCCCGACAAGGTGCGCGACGGTGGCATCAACGGCCTGACCTATATCGTCAACACCGGCGGCAGCAGCTACGGTGACCTCCTCGACAAATACAACCAGAACCTGACCGGCCCGATGGTTTTCGATACGGACACGGAAATCGCCGATGCGCCGGACGTCCTCTCTTTTGCCGCCGACTCCATGGGCTGGCTCGAGCAGCTTCGCAGCACGGCGACCGCCGCAGACGAGACGAAGACGGCCATGCTGTCGCGCAGTCTTGAGGCGTTCTCCAGCAACACGGGCGTCAGCCTCGACGAGGAACTGTCCCTGCTTCTCGATATCGAGCAGTCCTACAAGGCCGGCGCCAAGCTCATGTCGACAGTCGATGATATGATGAAGGCCCTTTTGGATATTGCGAGCTGATCATGAAGACCTCTTTCATTTCCACATTGTCGATCCAGACCACGATGCGAAACTCCATCTCGAACGTTCAGCGCGAGATGGTGAAGGCGAACCAGGAGGCCGTGAGCCAGAAGCACGCCGATCTCGGCGTCACGCTCGGCGCCAATACCTCGCGGGCTATCGATCTTTCCCGCGATATCAGCCGCACCGACTCGCTTCTGACTACGGCCGCGCTAGCGACGCAGCGTCTCCAAACCGCCGAACTTGCGCTCAAGAGCATGAACGAGCAGGGTTTGAAGATTCAGAGCGCGATCCTGACGCTCGGAAGCTCGGCCGACGCGACCAGCCTGTCGACGGCGCGCCTGGCCATGTCCGACGCGCTGGACGCGTTCACCAACTTCGCCAACACTGCTGTCCAGGGCGAATATATCTTCTCCGGCATCAATTCCGACGTGAAGCCGATTGATGACTATTTCGCGCCGGGATCGCCGGCCAAGGCTGCGGTCGCCGCCGAACTTACTCAATATCTTTCGGACAATGCCATTCCGAGCAAGGAGCAGATGACGCAGGCCCAGATGAACGGCTTCCTGGATAAATTGGAAAGCAAGTTCAACGGTTCCTCGCCGCTGACGAACCCGCCGCATCCGGTGGCGGTCGCAGGTCAGGACTTCTGGAAGACCTTTTTCTCGGATGCCAGCGACGAGAACATGAAGAGCCGCATCAGCCCGACGGAAGTGGTCGAAAGCTCGACCAATGCCAACAGCCAGGGCATGCGCAACTTCGCTTTCGCATCGATCATTTCGATGGAATACCTGCAGACCGGGATGGACAAGGACGCCCGTGCAGCCGTGGCCACGCGTACCACCAGCGTCATCAACAAGGCGATGAACAGCGAGGGTAGCATCAACCAGCAGCGGACGTCGGTCGGTATCTATACCGAACGCGTCTCCAAGGCTGAGGAAAGGTTGCGGGCGCAGAAAGACATTCTGACGACCAGCCTCGGAAGCATGGAGAACGTCGATCCGGCGGAGGCGGCAACCCGTCTCAACACGATGAAGACGCTTCTCGAAACTGCATATACGGTAACGGCAAAGATACAGCAGCTGAGCCTGGCCAACTTCCTTTGATGAATAAAGGAAGGCTCGTGACGAAGGATACATGAATGTACCAATTTTCATATGCCGAGATCATGGAGGACGGCGTTGCCAACGCCAAGGATCGCGAGCGGCAGGCCCTGGATCGTTCTATCGATCTTCTGATCGCGGCTCGCGACGAGAAGAACTATACGCGCACCACGGTTGAGGCTTTGTTCTACACCCGGCGTGTCTGGATCCGCTTTGTCGAGGATCTGAAGCATCCGGATAACGAGTTGGCCAATGAACTTCGTGCGGATCTGATCTCGATCGCAATCTGGATATTGAAGGAATGCGAAAAGATCAGGAACCGTGAATCGACGAATTTCCAGGGCATTATCGATGTGACCACCATCATCAGGGATGGACTTAAATGAAAAGTACGCTTCGCATCTCTTTGAAATCCGGCGAGCGGATATTTATCAACGGCGCGGTTCTGCGCGTTGATCGCAAGGTCGCGCTGGAATTTCTCAATGACGTCACGTTCCTTCTGGAGAACCATGTTCTTCAGCCGGAAGATGCGACGACGCCGCTTCGGCAGCTCTACTTTATCGCCCAGATGATGCTCATCAACCCGGATGGCAAGGAACAGTCGACGACATTGTTCCGCAAGTCGGTGGCAATGCTGCTGACCTGCTTTACCGACGATGAGATGCTGGCGGAACTCAAGCGCATCGACGGCATGGTTGCTTCTGGCCGGGCCTTCGACGCTCTGAAGGCAATCCGCGCGCTCTACCCCATCGAAGACCGTATCCTCAACAATCGGGAACTCGCGCCGGCAACCGTCGAGCGGATTCGCAAGGAGATCGCACCGTGGCGGTAGACTCGATCAACACCAACAACCCTTATGCCTCCGGCAACGGCAAGGCAGCGTCGTCCGACGCGTCCGCCGCAGGCCTGAACTACGACAACTTCCTGCAGCTCCTCATCGCCCAGATGAAGTATCAGGATCCGACCGATCCGATGGATGCGAGCGAGCAGATTGCCCAGCTCGCCACCTTCTCGCAGGTCGAGCAGTCCGTGAAGATGAACTCGAACCTGCAGTCGCTGATCCAGGCGAACTCGTTCTCGCAGGCGGCCGATATGATCGGCAAGTACATCACCAGCGCCGACGACAAGACCACCGGCATGATCAAACAGGTGGAAATCTACTCCGACGGTCTGGTGGCGATCACCGATAAGGGTGATAAGGTGCTCATCCAGCCGGGAATCGTTCTTTCGGATCAGGCGCCAACGAAACCGCCTGCGGCAACTTGACACCATACGACGCGGCATGATGCCGAACCACTAAAGCAGACGGAGCCGGCGCAATGAATGAAGCCGATGCCCTTGATATCATGCAGGCGGCGATCTGGACGATCCTGATCGCCTCCGGTCCCGCGGTCCTTGTGGCGATGGTCGTGGGCGTCCTGATCGCATTTCTCCAGGCTCTGACGCAGATCCAGGAGATGACGCTGACTTTCGTGCCGAAAATCGTCGCCATCATGATCACGATCGGCATTACCGCGCCGTTTATCGGCGGCCAGATCAATCTCTTCGCCAATCTGGTATTCTCGCGGGTGCAATCGGGGTTTTGACCCGGTTGCCGCCCGCCCATTTTCATCTACCCACCTTCGCGCAAGCTTCGCCCTTTAGGCAGGACATGAACTGGTAGGAGTACTTCCTGCCGCCATCTCATGAAGAGACGGGAAAGTCATGGCGCAACCACCTTCACTATCCATTCCGAAAGTAGCCCCGAACGGTCGCGATCTCGGATTTGCGGGCGGCATCGTCGCCATCCTCTGCATCCTCTTCCTGCCGATCCCGGCGTTCCTGATCGACCTTGGCCTGGCCTTCTCGATCGCGTTCTCGGTCCTGATCCTGATGGTGGCGCTGTGGATCCAGCGGCCGCTGGACTTCTCGTCCTTCCCGACCATCCTGCTCATCGCCACCATGGTGCGATTGTCGCTCAACATCGCGACGACGCGCGTGATCCTGTCGCATGGCCACGAGGGCCATGGTGCGGCCGGTAACGTCATCCAGGGCTTCTCCGGCCTCGTCATGTCCGGCGACTTCGTGATCGGCGTGATCGTCTTCATGATCCTCGTCACCGTGAACTTTATCGTCATCACCAAGGGCGCCACCCGTATCGCGGAAGTCGGCGCCCGCTTCACCCTCGATGCCATCCCCGGCAAGCAGATGTCGATCGACGCGGACCTTTCGGCCGGCATCATCGACGAGAAGGAAGCGCAGCGCCGCCGTTCCGAACTGGAAGAGGAAAGCTCCTTCTTCGGGGCCATGGACGGTGCGTCGAAATTCGTTCGCGGCGATGCGATCGCCGGCCTCATCATCACCGCCATCAACATCTTCGGCGGCATCATCATCGGCTATTTCCGCCATGACATGCAGATCGGCGAAGCCGCCGACGTGTTCGTCAAGCTGTCGGTCGGTGACGGTATCGTCACGCAGATTCCGGCCCTCATCGTTTCGCTCGCCGCCGGCCTTCTGGTCACCCGCGGCGGCACGGCCGGCTCCACCGACAAGGCAGTCGTCGATCAGCTGAGCGGCTATCCGCGCGCCCTCTCGATGTCGGCCGGCCTGATGGCGCTTCTGGCGATCATCCCCGGTCTGCCCTTCCTGCCCTTCATGGCACTCGGTGGCCTGATGGGTTTCGGCGCCTGGCTTGTTCCGCGCCGTATCGAGGCGGAGAACAAGGCTCGTCGCGAAGACGAGGAGCAGAAGGTCGTCCAGACCAAGGAGATGGAGAAGGACTCGGTCAAGTCGGTTCTCAAGACGTCCGAAATCGAGCTCGCTCTCGGCAAACAGGTCTCCACCCGGCTGCTTGGCGCCCACCAGGAACTCGCCTTCCGCGTCGGCAAGATGCGCAAGAAGTTCGCGACGCAGTACGGTTTCGTGGTGCCGGAAATCAAGGTTACCGACGATATCTCGATCCAGGAAAAGTCCTATCAGATCCGTATCCATGGCACGACGATCGCGTCGAACGCCCTGCGGGTCGGCGACGTCCTCGTGGTGACCGGATCCGGCCGCAAGCCGAGCATTCCGGGCGACGAGATTCGCGAACCCGCTTTCGGCATGCCGGCGGTGTCGATTCTCGAAACCTTCGCCGAAGACTTGAAGCGTGAAGGCTTCCACCCGATCGACAACGTCTCGGTCGTGCTGACCCACTTGTCGGAGGTTATCCGCAACAACCTGCCGCAGCTTCTCTCCTACAAGGACGTGAAGATCCTGATCGAGCGTCTCGATCCCGAATACAAGAAGCTCGCAGACGAGATCTGCTCGTCGCACATGTCCTATTCCGGCCTGCAGGCGGTGCTGAAGCTTCTGCTCGCCGAGCGCGTTTCGATCCGCAACCTGCATCTCATCCTGGAAGCGGTGGCCGAGCTCGCTCCGCATGTGCGCAAGACGGAGCAGATCGTCGAGCATGTGCGCGTCCGCATGTCGCAGCAGCTCTGCGGCGACCTCGCCGACAACGGCGTGCTGCGCGTGCTCCGCCTCGGCAATAAATGGGACATGCTGTTCCATCAGGCGCTCAAGCGCGACGGCAAGGGCGAAGTGGTGGAATTCGACATCGACCCCCGCACGCTTGAAGAGTTCAGCGAACAGGCGACCAAGGTCATCCGCGAATTCATGGATCGCGGCCTGCCCTTTGTGCTCGTCACCTCGCCGGAAACGCGTTCCTACGTCCGCATGATCATCGAGCGGCTGTTCGCGACCCTGCCGGTTCTATCCCATGTGGAACTCGCCAAGGGCCTCGAAATCAAGATACTGGGCGCCATTTCGTGATAGACTGTCCGCAAAGGACGATTCTCGCATGATTACAGACCCGCAGGGGACCATTCTCGCACTTTTCCTTGCGTTTTGCCGCATGGGTACGTGCGTGATGGTTCTCCCGGGGCTGGGAAGCGGCCGCGTGCCGGTTCAGGTGCGATTGTTCGTGGCGGTCGCGCTGTCCATGGCCGTGCTGCCGGTTCTCTGGGATCAGATTTATCCAAGAGCCTCCGAGCCGACGGCCACCTATCTCGGCCTGATCTTCACCGAGGCCTTGATCGGCGCGGTTTATGGATTGATCGCCCGGCTCTATACGCTCGGCATGCAATTTGCCGGCACGGTCCTGACCATGTCGATCGGTTTCACGGCGCCGGGCGGCCATGACATTTTCGAAGACTCGCAGGAAAACCAGCTGACCATTCTGCTGACGCTGAGCGGCCTGCTGCTCCTGTTCATGATGGACTTCCACCACATCGTGTTCCGCGCGCTGGTCGATTCTTACGGGGCGACGCCGGTCGGCGCGCTGATCGATTCGCAGAAGATACTGATTACGCTGACGGATACGCTGCGCGCGTCGACCATCATCATGTTGCGGCTGGCAAGCCCGTTCCTGATCTTCGGCCTGATGTTCAACGTGGCAATCGGCCTCATCAACAAGATGGCGCCGCAGATCCCGATCTTCTTCATCTCGACGCCCTTCCTGCTGATGGGAGGGCTTTTCCTTCTCTATCTGTCGATCGCCGCCTTTATCCGCCAGTACGCGGATGGTTTCGCGCCGATCTTCAGATCCTTCTAGGAGATCGCAATGGCAGGTCCAGTCAAGCGGTCGGACAAGCTCAAGCGCCTGGTGGCGGTCCAGCGGCATCTCGAAACGATGGCTGAACACGAGCTTGCAGCGACGACCCGATATCGCGCTGAGGTCAATCAGTCGATGGAAGACGTCATCGATGCGATCGGCTCGATGGACCCGGTACACCGGCAGTTCTCTCAGCATTATTCGGAACGCTTCGGCCGCCTGACCACCAAGGAGCGCCAGCTTGCCGGCGTTCAGCAGATCCAGGAAATGAAGGTGCTCAAGGAGCGGACCAAGGCCGACCGCCTGGAAGAGAACATGAAGGACGCCCGTGATCACGAAGACCGCGAAGTGGCCGACGATGCGATCTATGAGCTGATCGATATCACGCTCGCCCTCGAGCAAGTCAAATAGACTGGCCAGCCTCCAGCAAGCTTCGACCTTCATAGTCTCGTCATTGCACTGATTGCCGGTTCGATCGAGGTCGGGCGGGATCATGTGCCATTTCAAACTGTTGCTGCGCTCTTGCACCTTTAGGATGCGGCTCGCGGCAGTCATGAAAGGAGCTGACGTGGCGATTTCACCTCCGAGCGATCTGGTCATGGACGTCGTCCGCGCTGCGGACCCGACTGCCGTTCAAGAAGCGCAGGCCAAGCTGAAGGCGAACAAGGCGGCCTTTGCCGCGACCAGCCTTGCCGAAGTTGGCAAGGGTTTTGGTGCAGCCATGAAATTCATCGACACGCCCGGCACGACGGCGGGTCTCGGCAATCCGGAGGCACCGAAGAAGCTCGCCGAAATGCCGGAGGAATACCGCAAGTTCGAAGCATCGGTTCTTTCGACATTCGTGAATTCCATGCTCCCGAAGGAGACCGAGGAAGTTTACGGTAAGGGCTCCGCCGGTGAGTTCTGGAAGGGCATGATGGCCGAGAAGATCGCCGACGAAATGTCGAAAAAGGGCGGTGTCGGCATCGCCGAACAGATGTATTCGCAGGCGCTCGCCCGTGCGGAGCGTCAGGCCTCGGTCAATCCGACTACCGATGAGACTGATCGCAGCCGCGCAATCAGCATGATCACCGATTTCGAGCGACAGGTGCTCGGCGTCGGAAAGAAGAGTGAGGCCTGACATGCATCAGACTGGGGCAGAGAACATGGAAGTTGTTTCGAATGATTATCGCATCAAGACCGTGCTTGGCCGGTTGGAGATGATAATCGACAACGAAAATCAGCGCATCGGCCGCGATCCGGAATTCGACCTGAAAGTGTCGAACGCGCACAAAAGCCGCTGCCTCTACGAATTGACCATGCTGTTCCGCGGCACCGATCCGAAGCAGCTTGCCACCGGCCATATCGATCAGATGCACGGTTTGAAGAGCAAGCTGGCGCTCAATGCCCGCCGGGTCGAGGCGCATCTTCACGCTGTTCGCGCCGTCGCCGATCTCCTGAAGAACGCTGCCCGCGACGCGGACGACGACGGTACCTACACCCAAGAACAGTTCACCTACGGCGAGGCCTGATGGTCAAGCTCCTTCTCACTGGTCTGTGGGTCTGCATCGTCACGCTTGGGGCGGTGTATTTCTCCGTGCAGATGTCCGCAGCACCTGCGCCGGTCGACGAAGAGGCCAGGCGGAAGGAGCTTCTTCAACTGGTGCGCGGGGAATCGATCACCATTCCGATGATCGCTGACGGTGCCATTACCGGTTATTTCTTGAGCCGTGTCTCCTTCATGATGGACAAGGAAAAGATCAAGAATACCAAGCTGCCGATCACCGAACTGACGACGGACCAGCTTTTCACGCTGCTGATCGGCAACCAGATGGTCGATCTCAGCAAGCCCGGCGCCTTCAACCTCGAAAAATTCCGCACCAGCATCAAGGACAACTTCAACAAGAAGCTCGGCGAGGGCCTGGTGGCGGAGGTGCTGGTCGAACAGCTCGACTACCTCTCCAAGGAAGACATTCGCAACAACGCCTCGCGCGGCAACAAGAACCCGAACCCCGGCAAGAAGATTGTCGAGGGCGTGAAGATCGAAGATCCGAAAGCTTCGCCCACTGCCGGCCACTGACGACCGCCACGGCGATAACATAAGAATATAGGCCGGCCCTGGTGGTCGGCCTTTTTGTTGCGAAAGCCTCGGAAATGCGGGCATCGTTCGCATTTTACCAATCGATTTAAAGGCGATTTCAGAGCGCGCTGCTAGACCTTGGGGACGAATTGGTCTTGCCCCGTGGGAGCGCATCGATGAACGCATCCGGAGACTTCCTGACATCAGCGTCACCCCGAACCCTGTTCGGGCTGCGTGTCTGCGATCTCGGATGGAACGCAACGCTCGGCCTCGTGGAAAGCCTGATCGCGCTGCGCGGCAATCGTACCACACTCGGCTTTCTGGACGAGCGGACGGCTTTCCGTCAAATGATCGATCCCGCCTACCGCAGTCAGTTGGGCCGCAGGGTGCTTCTGCCGGGTGGCGGCCGCGCCTTCGGCATCCTCGCCAAAGCGCGGCATGAAAAACCGGCGCCGGTGCGTTTTTCAGCCGGGACGTTCGTCCCGGCCCTGTTGAGCTTTCTGGAAAAGGGTCATCGCATCGGCATAGCCGGTGAGGATGCCGCGCGGGTGGAAACCTTCCGCGAGCATTTCGCACGCCATGCCCCCTGGCATGACGTGGCGGTCGTACCCCTCGACCAGGATACGCCGCAGCGTTTCGACCTTATCCTCGTCGATGCAGCGGGTCTTGGCCAGGAGCGGCGGGTCGAGCGCCGGCTGGCTTCGGTCCGCACCGGATTGGTGGTGATGACCGGGGCGGGATTGTCCGCCTTCATCGAAGGCAAATCGGCGCCCGCGGTGCCCCAGGCGGCGATCCCGTCCCGGCAGCCGTCTTTCGTCTGACAAGTTAACCCTTTCTTTGCCATGAAATTTTAGACTGCCTTAATCAGAGGGCTGCCCGCGGGATGCCGGCGGCCTCAGATTAGCGCGGTCATCCCATGTATCAGTCGGTGAAAATCGAAGACGACCGAAACCCTGACCCGGCAGCATTGCTCGCCGGCACCGGTTCCGTGTTCGCCGGATTGCGATCCGCAGCTCTCAAGGTTGGCGCCCTCACGGTGATCGGCGCTCTTTTGCCGCTGCTGTTCGTCGAGACGGTTCCGCATCAGTTCAGCGCCGAGACCCGACTGAAGGTTGAGGCGGCGAGCGAAGGCGCGATCAACACGGCTGCTGCCGCGCTCCGCTCCAGGACCAGCCTCGACAATGTCATCCGCGCCCTCAATCTCGGCCGCGACAGCGAGTTTTCGGTCGACCGTCCGAGCGTCGTCAGGATCGTGTCCGATATCGTCTCCGGTGAGGCGATGACAGTGTCCGAGGCCGAGAGCCGGCTGCGTGAGCGACTTTCCCAGGCGATCGTAACGAGCTACGACCGCCGCGCCGGCCAGCTAACGATCTCCGTCACGGCTGGAGAGCCGGAAGAGGCGGCTCGCATCGCCAACATGCTCGGCGTCACATTCCACGACGAGATCGCGTTCTCCGGAACAAGATCGTCCGGCCCGGTGGTGGAGAAGCTGCGCCAGACACTCGAGCATGCGCAAGCCGCTCTTTCCGGCTTCATCGCCGAGACCGACGCGCAGAAGCTTGCCGAACTGCGCCGGACCGAGGGCGACGGACAGCAGCTCACCGCTGAAATAAACGAGGCGACGGCGCAGCTTGGCGAGCTGAAGCAGAAGGCGGCACAGGCGTCCGCCATGAAGCTCTCGGACGTGCTGAACAAGCCCCTGCCGGACAGTCTCGAATATACTGGCCTAGACTATCAGCGGCAGAGGCATGTCGAGGCAAAGCTTGCCGTCGACCAGCTTTCGAGCGATCTCGGCCCGCGTCACCCACGGCTTGCTGCGGCTCAGGCGGCGCTGGCGGATGTGAAAGACGACATCCAGGACGCGCTGAAACAGCTCGGGACCTCGCTTCGTCAGCAGGAGGCCGCCGCAGCCAAACATCTGGCTGAGCTCAAGGCGAAGCAGGCGAAGAAACCCGACGACAAGGAAATAGCCGATTCCGGAGCAAGGCTTGCGGCTCTCGAAGCTGCGGTGGACGAGGCTCGGCGGAATTACCTCGAAGCACTGCATGGCTCCGAAGCCAAGGCATCGCCGGGCAAAGTGTCGGTCGTCGTTCCGGCCGTGGCGGCATCCGCGGCCGTTCTGGGTCCCTCATCCGCCGAAGTTTCGGGCATCGGTGCCCTGATCGGGCTCTCCCTCGGTGTTGCCCTGGTCTTTCTGAGGCGCGGAACACCGCGTCCCGCGACCTCCGCCGACGAAATGGATACGGCCGACGAGCCCGCGCTGATTGTCGACCGGGGCCTGCTGGCGGAGCATCTGGACGAACAGGATTTCCTCCCCGAGGAGTATGATCCGGCTTACGATCGGCCGGCTTATGAGCCGCAACCGTCATGGCGCCCGCGCTATCCGGCGCCAGCCAATGACAGTCCGCTTGCCGATCACATCCGCGAAATGCTGATGGTCAACCGTCGTCTGTCCCCGGAGGCGGAGCTTCCTTCCCTGGTCGCGGCCGTCATGGGGGGCCATCTTGCCGATGGGCCGTCCTATGGTGCACCTCGTCGTCCGGTTCCGTCGCCGGAGGAGGTCCGAAAGGCGGAGGAACTTCGCGAGCTTCGTCGTAACATGGCGGAGTTGCGCGAACGGGTTCAGGTCTATTCCGACCGCCGGAACGCCTCCCGAGGATAAGAAGCCTGCGACATCGAATCCGCTTGCATTTGCCGTCTGCGACCAGCATAGGCGTTGGTGGGCAAATTCAGAATATGCTCAATGTATACATTGGCGGCGGTTTCAAGCGGGAGGTGCGCATGGCTGTGGTGATCGATGGTAAAGAGGCGGCAGCATCGGTAATCACCGCGGTGACCGAAGCATCGGGTTCGCTCGAGAGAGAAACCGGCGTGACGCCGGGCCTTGCAGTCGTCATCGTCGGGGACGATCCGGCCAGCCACGCCTATGTCAATTCCAAGAGCAAGATGGCCAAGCAGTGCGGTTTCAAATCGGTCCAGCACAGTCTGCCCGAGAACACCACTCAGGAAACGCTTGAGAAACTGGTTGCCGAGCTCAATGCCGATCCGTCCATCCATGGCATTCTCGTCCAGCTCCCGCTGCCGAAGCACCTGAACGCCGAGCCGGTCATCCTGTCGATCTCGCCGAAGAAGGACGTCGACGGTCTGCACGTTGTCAATGCCGGCAAGATCGCTACCGGCGACCTTGAGAGCGGCTTGATTTCCTGCACCCCTGCCGGGGCCATGTTGCTGGTCAACCGTATACATGGCCGTGACCTTTCGGGTCTCAACGCTGTCGTCATCGGCCGCTCCAACCTGTTCGGCAAGCCGATGGGCCTGCTGCTCCTTGCAGCCAACGCGACCGTTACCATGGCCCATTCGAAAACCAAGGATCTCGCGGGCGTATGCCGCAACGCCGATATCCTGGTTGCCGCCGTCGGCCGGCCGCAGATGGTCAAGGCCGATTGGGTGAAGCCCGGGGCAACCGTCATCGATGTCGGCATCAACCGCGTAGCCGCGCCCGACAAGGGCGAGGGCAAAACCCGGCTGGTCGGTGACGTGGCCTATGCGGAAGCCGCTGAAGTTGCTGGCGCCATCACCCCGGTCCCCGGCGGCGTCGGCCCGATGACCATTGCCATGCTGATGGCCAACACCGTCATCGCGGCCTATCGCACGGCCGGCAAAACCGCACCGAGATTCTGATCCTGCGGGGACAGATTGTTTCATTTGTTCCACACCGGCTGCGCGGGGGTTGACTCCTCCGCGAGAGCGTTAAATCTCTCCCCATGTTTTGGAACTCCCGGCAGGGTAGAAAAAGCCGGGACAGCGGGAGGATATTTCAATGAAGGCATCATTTTGGATCGGTACGGCGCTGACAGCGCTTCTTGCCGGTGGCGCGGTCGCCCAGGAGCTGAAATTCGCGCCCGGCCAGGATTCGAAATTTAACTGGAAGAGCTATGAGGATTTCAAGGCTGCCCACGCCAATCTCAAAGGGCAGAACCTGACGCTCTTTGGCCCCTGGCGCGGCGAGGACGAGGTGCTGTTCAACAGCGTTCTCGCCTATTTCAATGCCGCGACCGGCATCAACGGCCGCTATTCCTCCTCGGAAAATTACGAACAGCAGATCGTCATCGACACCCAGGCCGGTTCTCCGCCGAACATCGCCATCATTCCGCAACCCGGCCTTCTGGCCGATCTTGCCGCCAAGGGATTCCTGACCTCGCTCGGCCAGGAGAACTCCGACTGGGTCAAGACCAACTACGGCTCGGGCGGGGACTGGATCCGTTACGGCACCTACAAGGGCAAGGACGGCAAGGAGGCCTATTTCGGCTTCCCCTTCAAGGCCGATTTCAAATCCATGGTCTGGTATGTGCCCGAAAACTTCGAGGAAGCCGGTTACGAAGTTCCCAAGACCATGGAGGACCTGATCAAGCTCAGCGACCAGATCGTCGAGGATGGCGGCGTTCCATGGTGCATCGGTCTCGGCTCCGGCGGCGCGACGGGCTGGCCGGCGACGGACTGGGTCGAGGACATGATGCTGCGCACCCAGAAGCCGGATGTCTACGACAAGTGGGTGAGCAACGAAGTCAAGTTCAATGATCCGGCTGTTGTTGGCGCGATCGATGAATTCGGCAAGTTCGCCAAGAATCCCAAATATGTCAGCGGTGGGGTCGCGGCCGTTTCCTCCACCGACTTCCGCGACAGCCCGAAGGGCCTCTTCGGCATTCCGCCGAAATGCTACCTGCATCATCAGGCATCCTTCGTTCCGTCCTTCTTCCCGCCGGAGACCAAGCTCGGTACCGATGCCGACTTCTTCTACCTGCCCACCTATGCTTCGAAGCTGGAGCTCGGAACACCGGTCCTCGGCGCCGGCACGATGTTTGCCATCACCAAGGATTCTCCTGCCGCCAAGGCGTTCATCGAATTCCTGAAGACGCCGATCGCCCACGAGGTCTGGATGGCGCAATCGTCGTTCCTGACGCCGTTCAAGGGTGCCAATTCGAATGCCTATGCCAACGAAGTGCTGAAGAAGCAGGGCGAGCTTCTGACCACTGCCACGACATTCCGCTTCGACGCCTCCGACCTGATGCCCGGCAAGATCGGCGCCGGCGCGTTCTGGACCGGCATGATCGACTATGTCGGCGGCAAGGACGCCAAGACCGTGGGGACCGATATCCAGAAGGCGTGGGACGGTTTGAAGTAAGCATCCCCCAGTGGGCTTTCGAATACGACCGCGCCGGACACCGGCGCGGCACAATAAAAAGCTACGCATAAAACAATAAAAGGGGAGAGCCATGATATCGCAGATCGTTTCAGCCGTCGGCGTCGTGATCGCCGGCGTTTTCGTCTGTGCCTTGTATTACTGGCTCTCCGACAAGATCCTGCAGATCGTTTTTCCCGTGCCGGTCGAGAATGTCCGCGCCGCCTCCGTCAATCTCAACCGCCGCGCCATGGTGCGTCCCTGGCTGTTTCTCGGCCCGGCGCTGATCCTGCTGGTCGTCTATCTCGTCTATCCGGTCGTCGCGACCTTCATCCTTTCCTTCTACGATCGGTCGGGCGGCAATTTCGTCGGTCTTGCGAACTATCGCTGGGCTATCCAGGACGCGCAGTTCCGCCAGTCCATCTTCAACAACATCCTCTGGCTCGCCGTGGTGCCGGCAGCGTGTACCTTCTTCGGCCTCGTCATCGCGGTGCTAACCGACCGCATCTGGTGGGGCAATCTCGCCAAAAGCCTGATCTTCATGCCGATGGCGATCTCCTTCGTCGGCGCCTCGGTCATCTGGAAGTTCATCTACGAATATCGCGGCGGCAGCGAAACGCAGATCGGCCTCCTCAACGCCATCGTGCAGGCCATTGGCGGTTCTCCGCAGGTATGGATATCGCTGCCGTTCTGGAACAACTTTTTCCTGATGGCGATCCTCATCTGGATCCAGACGGGCTTTGCCATGGTCATCCTCTCGGCCGCACTTCGCGGCATCCCCGAGGAGACGATCGAGGCCGCGGTCATCGACGGCGCCAGCGGCTGGCAGATCTTCTGGAAGATCATGGTGCCGCAGATCTGGGGCACGATCGCCGTCGTCTGGACGACGATCACCATTCTCGTGCTGAAGGTCTTCGATATCGTGCTGACCATGACCAACGGCCAGTGGAACACCATGGTTCTCGCAAACCTGATGTTCGACTGGATGTTCCGTGGCGGGGGGGACAGCGGCCGAAGCGCGGTCATAGCGCTGATCATCATGGCCGCCGTCACCCCGATCATGATCTGGAACATCCGCCAGGCGAACAAGGAAATGGGAGGCCATTGAGATGAGTGCAGCCGCAAGCCTCCGCCGTATCGGCCTTCCGCGCCTTATCGTCCACGTCTCCGTGCTCGTCATCTGCATCATCTGGCTCATCCCGACGCTCGGCATCCTCGTCACCTCCTTTCGAGAAGCGGGCCAGATTACGGCCTCGGGCTGGTGGACTGCCTTCACGGGCGCCGCCGAGACGAGTGCCGCCCGCCTCGGCGAGCCTTCGACAGCCAAGCAGAACGGTACGAACTATGTGATTTCGGGCTCCGTCTTCGAGGGAGGGAAGGGGGGCACTGTGCGCGCCTTCGGTACCCGCGTTGCCGCTCCGACGGAATTTACAGCGGGGCAGCCCGCCGATATAGGCAATGGCGAGACGCTGACCGTCAACGAAGACGGCAGTTATACCTATTCCAAGAACGCGCCTTTCGAGGGCCGCGGCAAGCGCGTTTACCTCTCGGTCGCCACTCCGCCATCCTTCACCACCGAAAACTACCGCACGGTGCTGACCTCTCAAGGGATCGGGCAGTCCTTCGTCAACTCGCTGACGGTCGCGGTTCCCGCAACGATCATTCCGATCCTGATCGCCGCCTTTGCGGCCTACGCTCTGTCCTGGATGGAGTTTCCCGGCCGTGCCCTGATCATCGCCCTGGTGGTCGGGCTGATCGTCGTGCCCTTGCAGATGTCGCTCATTCCGCTTCTGAAGATGTATAATGAGATCGGCAATTTCTTCGGCGTGCCGTCTCGCAGTTATGCGGGCATCTGGCTTGCGCACTCCGCCTTCGGCATGCCGCTCGCGATCTATCTACTGCGCAACTACATTTCCGGGTTGCCGCGGGAAATCATCGAATCCGCCCGCGTCGACGGGGCCAGCGATTTCGAGATCTTCGTCAAGATCATCCTGCCGCTGTCGTTTCCGGCGCTCGCATCCTTCTCGATCTTCCAGTTCCTCTGGACATGGAACGACCTCCTCGTCGCCATGGTCTTCCTCGGCACCGGCAAGGACCAGTTGGTTCTGACCGGCGCGCTGAACGCGCTTCTGGGCTCAATGGGTGGAAAGTGGGAAATCCTGACAGCTTCGGCCTTCATAACAATCGTCGTGCCGATTATCGTCTTTTTCGCCCTTCAGCGATATCTCGTCCGCGGACTGCTTGCCGGCTCCGTCAAGGGCGGCTGATCAACATCGAACGACAACAGGACATTGAATGAGCGTTTCAGCAGAAGCCCCCGCAGCACCGGACAAGGACTGGTGGCGTGGGGCCGTTATTTATCAGATTTACCCGCGCTCCTACCAGGACTCGAACGGCGACGGCATCGGCGATCTGAAGGGCATCACCGCCCGCCTGCCGCATGTGGCGGCACTTGGCGCCGATGCGATCTGGATCTCGCCCTTCTTCCCATCGCCGATGCGGGATTTCGGTTACGACGTCTCGAACTACACGGATGTCGATCCGATGTTCGGCTCGCTGTCGGATTTCGACGGTCTGATTTCCGAGGCACACCGGCTCGGCATCAAGGTGATGATCGACCTCGTCATGTCACACAGCTCCGACCAGCACCACTGGTTCATCGAAAGCCGGTCCAGCCGCTTCAACCCGAAGGCGGATTGGTATGTCTGGGCCGATGCCAAGCCGGACGGCACGCCGCCCAACAACTGGCTGTCGATCTTCGGCGGATCGGCCTGGCATTGGGATCCGACCCGCATGCAATACTACATGCACAACTTCCTGACATCGCAGCCGGATCTCAATCTGCACAATGCGGAAGTGCAGGATGCGCTGCTCGACATGACCCGCTTCTGGCTGAAGCGCGGCGTCGACGGTTTCCGGCTCGACACGATCAACTTCTATTTCCACGACAAGGAACTGCGCGACAACCCGGCGCTCGATCCCTCGCGCCGTAACGCCTCCACCGCGCCGGCCGTGAATCCCTATAATTTCCAGGAGCATCTCTACGACAAGAACCGACCGGAGAACTTGGAATTCCTAAGGCGCTTCCGTGCGGTGCTCGACGAGTTCCCGGCGATTGCCGCCGTCGGCGAGGTGGGGGATAGCCAGCGTGGTCTGGAAATCGTCGGGGAATACACGTCCGGCGATGACAAGATGCAGATGTGTTACGCGTTCGAATTCCTGGCGCCCGATCCGCTGACGCCGGCGCGTGTCTCCGAGGTGCAGAAAGCGTTCTCTATCGCTGCACCGGATGGCTGGGCCTGCTGGGCCTTTTCCAACCACGATGTGGTGCGCCACGTCAGCCGCTGGGGCCACGACGTTCTCGATCGTGACAGTTACGCCAAGATGGCATCCGCCATCCTGATGTCCCAGCGCGGCTCGGTCTGCATCTATCAGGGCGAGGAACTCGGATTGACCGAGGCCGATATCGCCTATGCCGACCTGCAGGATCCCTACGGCATTCAGTTCTGGCCGGAATTCAAGGGCCGCGACGGTTGCCGCACCCCGATGGTCTGGGACAGCCAGGCATTGCAGGCTGGCTTCTCGACGGCGGAGAAAACCTGGCTGCCGATCCCGGTCGAACATCAGCTTCGGGCCGTCGGCGCTCAATACGGCGATCCCGCATCGGTTCTGGAACAGTACCGACGTTTCCTCGCCTTCCGCAAGCAGCACCCGGCCTTCGCCAAGGGCGAGATCGAATTCCTGGCCGAGGACGGCGCCATTCTCGGCTACAAGCGCCAATACGGCAACGAGACGGTGCTCTGCCTGTTCAACATGAGCGCGGCGGAAACGGCAACCGACCTGCCGGCCGGCGATTGGGAATTGCTGACCGGCCACGGCTTCGAAAGCGGGCTTGAAGGCAGGCGTGTCGAATTACCGGCTTGGGGGGCGTTCTTCGCCCATCACGCGTAACGAGAACAAAGGGGAGGAAAGCATGGCTGGTGTCGTTCTGAAGGATATCCGCAAGGCCTACGGCCAGGTGAAGGTGCTGCACGGCATCGACCTGGAGATCAGCCAGGGCGAGTTCGTCGTGTTTGTCGGGCCGTCCGGCTGCGGTAAGTCCACGCTGCTGCGGATGATCTCCGGGCTGGAAAGCATCACCGGCGGTGAGATGTATATCGACGGCCAGCTCGTCAACGAGGTGCCGCCGTCGCGGCGCGGCATCGCCATGGTCTTCCAGTCCTACGCGCTTTATCCGCATATGACGGTCTACGACAACATGGCCTTCGGCATGCGGATCGCCAAGGAAAGCCGTGACGAGATCGACCGCCGGGTACGTGCGGCGGCCGATATCCTCCAGCTCACTCCCTATCTCGACCGCCTGCCGAAGGCACTGTCCGGCGGCCAGCGCCAGCGTGTCGCCATCGGCCGCGCCATCTGCCGCGATCCAAAGGTCTTCCTGTTTGACGAACCGCTTTCCAATCTCGACGCGGCGCTGCGCGTCGCCACCCGCATCGAGATCGCCAGGCTGAAAGATTCGATGCCGGACACGACGATGGTCTACGTGACGCACGACCAGGTGGAGGCGATGACGCTCGCCGACCGCATCGTCGTGCTTTCGGCCGGCCGTATCGAACAGGTCGGCGCCCCGCTCGAACTCTACGAGCGGCCGCAGAACCTCTTCGTCGCCCGTTTCATCGGGTCGCCGGCGATGAACATCATCCCGGCCACGGTGACGGAAACCGGCGAGATGACCACGGTTGCGCTGAAGGGCGGAAAATCGGTGCACCTGCCGGTGCCGACAGCGGCTTCGGAAAAGGGCAAGACGGCCAGTTTCGGGGTGCGGCCGGAAGATTTGTCGATCGCCTCAGGCGAGGATTATCTCTTCGAAGGCCAGATCGGAATCATCGAGGCGCTCGGCGAGGTGACGCTGCTCTATATCGAAGGCTTGGCTGACCAGGAGCCGATCATCGCCAAGATCCCCGGCATTCTGCAGGTAAAGAAGGGCGAAACGATGCGCTTCTCGGCAGACCTCAAGAAACTGCACCTTTTTGATGCAGAAGGTAAGGCCTATCGCGTCTAGGAGTAACCATCCGTTTACTGTGATTTTGCGATATGCAATTGGAGTTGTACTGATTTGGGACTTCAAAACTCTCTGTTAAATTTCGCCGGCTAGGCTTCCTTCCATTAAGCAATGGAGGGATGTCGTGAGTGCGACTCCAAGTAACAAAAATCACTTTTTGAACAAGGAAGAGTCTTTCATGTACGACCGGGAAGCCCGGTTCAAGATGGAAGACACGATGAATGCGGCGCGTATCGAATATACGGAAAACGGTGTGATGAACATGGCGCAGCGCCGCTGTGACGTCATCCGTATCTCGATGAGCGGCGCCGTCCTCGGTATCCTGACACAGTATAATCTGCCGAAGCAGTTTTATCTCGATATTCCCGACGCGCGCATTTCCAAGGTCGGCTGCCTGCTGATGCGCACCAACGCCAACAACACGATCGAGGTGCGTTTCCTGTCGCTGCTCAAGCAGAAGGAACTGGATCGCATCTTCATATTCTCGACCCATCCGAACCATCGCGACCGGACGCTGGATATCCGCTCCTGGTAACCCGGTTCAGGACCTGAAATGGAAACGGCGGCTCCACGGCCGCCGTTCTCGTTTCTGCCGGCAATCCGCCTGTTTACGCGAACACGCTGGCACCCATGTCCGCGGTGCCGACATGGCGGCGGAAGGGGGCGAAGAGTTCGCGGCCCATGCCGAACTCGTTGTCGGAAAGATCGACGACAACAGGTGTGCGAGCCCCAAACTCCGCAGCATCCACCAGCACTTCCAGCGTTCCGGCGACAGCGTCGAGGCGGATCATGTCGCCGTCCTTGATCTTGGCGATAGGCCCGCCGTCGCTGGCCTCCGGGGTGATGTGGATCGCTGCCGGTACCTTGCCGGAGGCGCCGGACATGCGTCCGTCGGTCACCAGCGCCACCTTGAAGCCGCGGTCCTGGAGCACGCCGAGCGGCGGGGTGAGGCGGTGCAGTTCCGGCATGCCGTTCGCCTTCGGTCCCTGGAAGCGCACCACGGCGATGAAATCCTTGTTGAGCTCGCCACGCTTGAACGCTTCCTGCAGCCCCTGCTGATCGTGGAAGACGATCGCCGGCGCTTCGACAATGTGGCGCTCCGGCTTGACGGCGGAAATCTTGATGACCGCCTTGCCGAGATTGCCCTTCAGCATCTTGAGGCCGCCATTCGACTGGAAGGGGGTCTCGATCGGCGCCAGGACCTTGAGGTCGCCGCTTTCATTCGGGGTGGGTTCGCGAACGACGGCGCCGTTGGCGTCCAGCTTCGCCTCGACCGTATAGGCCTCCAGCCCATGGCCGAAGACGGTGCGCACGTCGTCATGCACCATGCCGGTCTTCAGGAGCTGCTTGATCAGGAACCCCATCCCGCCGGCGGCATGAAAATGGTTCACGTCGGCAAGCCCGTTCGGATAGACGCGGGCAAGCAGCGGCACCACGTCGGAAAGCTCGGAAATATCCTGCCAGGTGAGCAGGATGCCCGCTGCACGCGCCATGGCGACGAGGTGGAGGGTGTGGTTGGTCGATCCGCCGGTCGCATGTAGGCCCACGACGCCGTTGACCACGGAGCGCTCGTCGATCATCTCGCCGGCCGGCGTGAACTCGTTGCCGAGGGCGGTGATCGCCAGAGCCCGCTTGGCGGCCTCGCGGGTCAGCGCTTCGCGCAGCGGCGTGCCGGGATTGACGAAGGAAGCGCCGGGCATGTGGAAGCCCATGATCTCCATCAGCATCTGGTTGGAATTGGCCGTGCCGTAGAAGGTACAGGTGCCGGGGCCGTGATAGGACTTCGATTCCGCTTCGAGCAGTTCGGCGCGGCCGACCTTGCCCTCCGCGTAAAGCTGGCGGATGCGCGACTTCTCGTCGTTCGGAAGCCCGGTGGTCATCGGCCCGGCGGGAATGAAGACAGAGGGCAGGTGCCCGAAGCTGAGCGCCGCGATGACGAGGCCCGGCACGATCTTGTCGCAGATGCCGAGGAAGACGGCTGCGTCGAACATGTTGTGTGACAACCCGATGCCGGCCGCCATGGCGATCGCATCGCGCGAGAACAGCGACAGCTCCATGCCCGGCTGGCCTTGGGTGACGCCGTCGCACATGGCCGGCACGCCGCCGGCGACCTGCGCTATGCCGCCGGCTTCCCGTGCCGCCTCGCGAATGATTGGCGGGAAGGTCTCGTAGGGCTGATGCGCCGAGAGCATGTCGTTATAGGCGGTGATGATGCCGAGGTTCGGGACGACGTCGCCTGCAAGCGCGTCCTTCTCGGCGGGGGAACAAACCGCAAAGCCATGGGCGAGATTGCCGCAGGAAAGCGTCGATCTGTGCGGGCCGCGCGTAGCCGCCCGCCGCACACGGTCGAGATAGGCTTCGCGGTGGGGTTTCGAGCGTTCGACGATACGGGCGGTGATTGCCTCGATGCTGGAATGAGCGGCCATGGTCTTGTCCTCTTGTGCTCAACCCCGCTTGGGAGGGACAGGACCTTCGGGAGGGCCCTAAGCCACCGGGATTGCTCGCGTTGAAAAGTCGGCGCCTTAAGGCGCCCAGAAAATCTGCAGCGGCGAAGCGGCTCGCTTGAGCACGGCGCGGATCGGCATGTCCGTTTCGTCGGAGCCGGCCTTTGCCGCTTCGAGCACGTCCTTCTTGCCCTGGCCTTCGATATGCAGCACCAGAAAACGCGCATCCGAAAGGCTGGCGAACGAGAAGGTCAGGCGCTCTTCGCCGGCACCTTCCGCCTGCATGGTCAGAACGCCGCGGGCGCCGGAAAGATCGAGTGCGCGGGCAAGATTATTCCCATGCGGGAAGAACGAAGCCGTATGGCCGTCGCCGCCCATGCCGAGGATCGCCACGTCGAAGGGATGGCCGATGCCGGACGTCTTTTCGGTCGCGATCACGGCCGCTTCATCGATCGACGGCGCTTCGTAGTAGAGAGGTATGAACTTGGCGGCAGCCGCCTTGTCTTTCAGCAGATGCGCCGACACCAGAAGGTGGTTGGAACGCGGGCTGTCCGCCGGCACGAACCGTTCGTCGACCAGCGTCACGGTGACCTTGCCCCAGTCGATATCGCGGGTCGCCAGCGCCTCGAAGAACCTCTTCGGTGTGGAGCCGCCCGAGACCGCGATCGAGGCCGTGCCCCGGTCGCGGATCGCTGTTTCAAGATGTGCCGCGACCTCGTCCGCCAGGCTGGCGGCGAGGGCGGCGGCATCCGCAAATTCAAGCATGTTCGCGGTCATGACCCTTAACCCTCATGCCATGTCCGGCCGTCGCGCTCGATGAGGGCGATCGCTTGGCTGGGACCCCAGGTACCGGCGGTGTAACCCTGCACCTGCTGGCCGGCCGCTTCCCAGCCCTTCAGGATCGGGTCCACCCAGCGCCATGCGGCTTCCACTTCGTCACGGCGCATGAACAGCGTCTGGTTGGAGCGGATCGTGTCGGTGAGCAGGCGCTCGTAGGCGTCCGGATTGCGCACCGAGAAGGCTTCCGCGAAGCTCATGTCGAGCGAGACATTGCGCAGGCGCATGCCGCCCGGGCCTGGGTCCTTAATCATCAGCGACTGCTTGACGCCTTCGTCCGGCTGCAGGCGGATGATCAGCTGGTTGGCCGAAATGCGACCGGCAGCCGCGTCGAAGATATTGTGCGGGATCGGCTTGAAGGTGATGACGATCTCGGACATGCGGGCTGCAAGCCGCTTGCCGGTGCGGATGTAGAAGGGAACGCCGGCCCAGCGCCAGTTGCCGATCTCGGCCTTGATGGCGACAAAGGTCTCGGTGTTGGAAACGCCGCCTTCGAGCTCGTCGAGATAACCCTTGACCGGACCGCCCGCGGATGCGCCGGCGCGGTATTGGCCGCGAACCGTCATCTGCTCGACATTGGCTTCTGTGATAGGCTTCAGGGCGCGCAGCACCTTGAGCTTCTCGTCGCGCACCGCTTCCGAATTCATGGAGGAGGGCACTTCCATGGCGACAAGGCAAAGGAGCTGCAGAATGTGGTTCTGCACCATGTCGCGAAGCGCACCCGCCGTGTCGTAATAACCGGCGCGGCCTTCCAGGCCGACGGCTTCGGCAACCGTGATCTGCACATGGTCGATATGATCGGCGTTCCACAGCGGCTCGTAGAGCGCGTTGGCGAAACGCAGCGCCATCAGGTTCTGCACTGTCTCCTTGCCGAGATAGTGGTCGATGCGGAAGATCTGATCTTCGTGGAAGGCCTTGCCGATCATGTCGTTGAGCTGCAGCGCCGACGCGAGGTCGCGGCCGATCGGCTTTTCGACGACGATGCGGGTCGATTTGGTGATCAGCTTGTGGTCGCGGATCTTTTCGGAAATCGGGCCGAAAATGCCGGGGGCCACGGCGAGATAGAAGACGCGGATGCGCTCCTTGCCGTCGTCGAGCAGCTTCTTGAGTTCGGCCCAGCCTCCTTCGGCCTTTGCGTCGACCGAGATGTAATAGATCCTCTGGAGGAATTTCTGGACTTCCGCCTCGTCGTATTCGCCCTTTTTCAGATGCTCTTTCAGGGCATCCTGGGCGAACTTGCGGTAATCCTCATGGGAAAGCGTACTGCGCGAGGCGCCGATGATGCGGGTTGGTTCGGTGAACTGGCCCTCGATCTGACGGTGGTAGAGGGCCGGAAGGAGCTTGCGTTCCGCAAGGTCGCCGGTACCGCCGAACACGATACAATCAAAGGGTTCAACTGGGATGATCTGGCTGCTCATCGCTGTTCTTTCGTCCTGCATGGTTGGGTGCATACTTATTCTAATCGATTTAAAAACGCTAGCCCGAATTGGCTTCCGAAGTGTGTTACGGGCTGCTTGTCAGAGCCTGTCGCGCAGCGCAAACCACGTGAGGGCAAGGAAAAGCAGCGGAGTCCGCATGTGACGCCCGCCGGGGAAGGCAGGAATTTTGAGGGCGGCAAGGTGGTCGAGATCCGTTGCCTTGCCGCCGACCATATCAGCATAAAGTTTGCCACAATAGTTTGACAGCATCACGCCGTGGCCGGAATAACCGCCGATCGACGTGACCCCGGGCATGACTTCGCGCACGAAAGGCTGGCGCGGCATGGTGATCCCGACATTTCCGCCCCAGGCATGGGTGATTTCGACGTCTTTCAGCGCCGGATAGGTGTCGACGATCTGCTTGCGGATGGCATTGGCCGTGTCCGTGGGATTGCTTGAGGTATAGATCTCCCGACCGCCGAACAGCAGCCGGTTGTCCCGGCTCTTGCGGAAATACCGCACCACGAACCGCGAATCAGCAACGGCCTCGCCACCAGGGAGGACACCGGGAAAATCGTCGAGCGGCGCGGTCGCGGCGATGAAGGAGCCGATCGGCATGATATGCGCTGATGTAACCGGTTCGAGATCGCCGATATAGGCATTGGTGGCGATCAGCACCCGATCGGCAGTCAGCGTGCCCTTGGGCGTCCGGACCAGGATCTTGCCGCCCGGTCCGTTTCTCGTTTTCTCGATGCCCGTCGCGCGGGTCATCTCGAAAATCTGCGCACCGGCCGCCTGCGCAACGCGGGCAAGCCCGACCAGCAGCTTCAGCGGATGGATATGGCCGGTGCCGGTATCGCGCACTCCGCAATAATAGTCTTTCGTGCCGAGCCGCTCGGCGGTCTCCTGACCATCCATGAAGGAGATGTGCGGATACCCGTAACGCTCCGCTGCGATCTCGGCGGTCGCCCGATAATCCTTCTCGTGGCCTCGTTTGTGGGAAACGTTCATCTGTCCCGGCATGTACTCCATGTCGATGCCGTGGATCTCGGCAAAGTCGAGGAGATGCCGCTTGGCGTTCTCGGCCATGTCGAACAGCGCCCTGGAGCGCTCGTAGCCGATCTCCTTTTCAAGATCCTCCGGCCACCAGCGCTGCCCGGTACCCATCTGTCCGCCATTGCGGCCGGAGGCGCCGTCGCCGAACCGGCTGGCCTCGATCAGTGCGACGGAGATGCCAGCCTTTGCAAGGTTGTAAGCCGCCTGCAGGCCGGTATAGCCGCCGCCGATGATCGCCACGTCGACCGATCTGGATCCGTCGAGTGCCGGATAGGTCGGCCGCTCGCTGAGAGTCGCCTGATACCAGGAAATTCCCGGTGCGATCGGGCTCTGCCATGCATCCAAGGCGCAGCCCTCACACGTTGAGAAGCAGGAATTCCCGCTCCCAGGGGCTGATCACCTGCATGAAAGTCTCGAACTCCCCGCGCTTGACGCCCGCATAGAGGCCGATGAATTCCGAGCTGAAGACGCTGGCAAGCGCCGGATCGGACTCGAGCAGCGACACGGCTTCGAGCAGGCCGCGCGGCAGTTCGATCGATCCCTCGTTGGCAGTATCCTCGGTCGGCGGTCCCGGCTCGATCGCGTTCATGATGCCGAGCAGGCCGCAGCCGAGCGAGGCGGCGAGCGCCAGATAGGGATTGGCGTCCGAGCTGGGAAGGCGGTTTTCGACGCGGCGGGCGTTCGCATCCGAGACCGGCACGCGGAAGGCGGTGGTCCGATTATCGTAGCCCCAGGCATTGTTGACCGGCGCCGACATATCGGGCGTCAGGCGGCGGTAGGAGTTCACATAGGGAGCCATCATGGCGAGCGTCTTCGGCACAAAGGTCTGCATGCCGCCGATGAAGTGGAAAAACTCCTTCGAGGCGGAGCCGTCCGGGTTCGAGAAGACGTTCTTTCCGGTCTTGATGTCGACCACCGACTGGTGGATGTGCATTGCCGAACCCGCCTGACCCTGCATCGGCTTGGCCATGAACGTCGCGTAGATGCCGTGTTTCAGGGCCGCCTCGCGGATGGTGCGCTTGAACATGAACACCTGGTCGGCGAGTTCGATCGGGTCGCCATGGCGCAGGTTGATCTCGAGCTGCGCCGGACCTTCCTCATGGATCAGCGTATCGATCTCGAGGCCCTGCTTTTCCGAGAAATGGTAGATGTCGTCGATCAGCTCGTCGAATTCGTTGATCCCGGCGATCGAATAGCCCTGGCCGCCGAGGATGGACCGGCCGGACCGGCCTTTCGGCGGGTGCAGCGGATAGTCCGGATCATCGTTCTTGGCGACGAGGTAGAACTCGATTTCCGGCGCCACGACGGGCTTCCAGCCACGCTCCTCATAGAGCTTGAGGATGTTCTTCAGCACGTTGCGCGGTGTATAGGGGACAGCCTTGCCTTCGGTATCGACGATGTCGCAGATCACCTGTGCGGTCGGGTCGGTCTCCCAAGGCACCACCGCCAAGGTGGAAAGATCCGGCACCAGCTTCAGGTCGCTGTCACGCGGTTCGTAGCGGAACGTGCCGGTCTCTTCGGGATATTCACCGGAAATGGTATGGCGGTAAAGGGCGGACGGCAGCGCCAGCGAGGTGTTCGAGGTGAACTTCGAAGAGGGCATCATCTTGCCCCGCGCCACGCCGGCGAGATCGGGCGTGATGCACTCGATGTCCTCGATCCCCCGTGCCCGAAGCCAAGCGGCGGCCTCCCGCCAGTCCGCCACCCCTCTGAGCGAAGTGAGCGTCGGCTGGGCAGTCGCGGCTTTCGCCACAGTGCCGGTTGCGAGGGCGGGAGCGGTTTTTTTGCGCGGCATGACACATCGGGGTGAGGTTGATCGGATGTTCCATCATAACCACGGATTGGCGAATGGCGAGGGGGAGACGCCATTGACTTTGAGTTGCCGATCGAAAACAGCAGATATTGAAACAAGGAGCATGCGGTGACGCGGAAATTCGATGTCGTGGTTTTGGGCGCCGGCGGCGCAGGCATGATGTGCGCCATCCGTGCGGGCGGGCGCGGCCGTTCGGTGCTGGTCCTCGATCACGCCAAGACACCGGGCGAGAAGATTCGCATTTCCGGCGGCGGTCGCTGCAACTTCACCAATATCCATGCGACCGCCAAGAACTACCTCTCAGCTAATCCGCATTTCGCCAAGTCGGCGCTGGCGCGTTACACGCCGCGCGATTTCCTGGACATGGTCGAACGCCACGGCATTCCTTGGCACGAAAAGACGCTCGGCCAGCTCTTCTGCGACGACAGCGCCAAGGACATCATCCGCATGCTGCTGTCCGAGATGAAAGCGGCGAACGTCGTGCTCGAGCTGCAGAAGCAGATCACGTCGATCGAAAAGACGCCAGAAGGTTTCCGCATCGGCACGTCCGATGGACCGGTGGAGGCGGCATCCCTGGTGGTTGCGACCGGCGGCAAGTCGATCCCCAAGATGGGCGCCACCGGTTTTGCCTACGATATCGCCCGGCAGTTCGGCCTGAAGATCGTCGAGACGCGGCCGGCGCTCGTGCCGCTGACGCTCGATCCGAACCTGCTCGAAAAACTCTCGCCGCTTTCCGGCATCGCGGTGCCGGCCGAAGTCCGCCATGGCAGGACTGCCTTCCGCGAGGCATTGCTGTTTACGCATCGTGGCTTGAGCGGCCCGTCGATCCTGCAGATCTCCTCCTATTGGCGGGAAGGCGACGACGTGACGCTGGTCATCGAGCCAGACCTCGATATCGCAGCGGTCCTCAAGACGGCCCGCCGAGCAAATGGAAGGCAGGCGGCGCAGACGGTACTGGCGGAGGTGTTGCCGAAACGGCTGGCTCAGTTCTTCGTCGAAAACCGCGGCCTGACCGGGCATCTCGCCGATCTTCCCGACAAGGCGGTCGAGGGGCTGGCCGCCTCGATCCAGACCTGGGCCATCCGGCCTGCCGGCTCCGAAGGATACCGGACGGCCGAGGTGACGCTCGGGGGCATCGACACTTCGGAACTGGACTCCAGGACAATGCAGGCCAAGGCGGTGCCCGGCCTTTATTTCATCGGCGAATGCGTCGATGTGACCGGCTGGCTCGGCGGCTACAATTTCCAATGGGCCTGGGCTTCGGGCCATGTTTGTGGGGACGCATTGTAGTACAGGTTGATTCAGCAGTTGTTAATGTGAGCGCCCCATCCTGCCTTAATGCCAGCCAATTCCTGTGGTTTAAGGCGGGCATGCGCTTCCTGCCGGTGGCGGCTGGAGCGCCAGAGCAACTTGCCTTGGAGTGCCGTTTCCATGCAGAGACCCAGCCGTGCCCGCGCAATCGCAATCGCTAAGGTTCAGGATAACCCGAAGCTCATTCGCCTCCGTTTTCTCGCGATCGCCATCGGTGCAACGGCCGCGCTCCTCGCGCTTCCGACGCTTTTTTTCTAAGAGCTTCCACGCTTCGATCTCATCGCGCGCCTGAACGGCGGCGATCTTTAGTCACGCCCGCGGAGCGCTGGCCTGTTTATTTTCGCGCATTCCCGAGCTCAGGCTTGCGTCAGGTCCGCGCCTCCGGGGCCGCTTTAATTCACTACATTCAAATTTAGTAAATTTTCACTTTCCCCGACGATACTAGATTTCAGTACATAGTTTTGCGGGGAAGCTGGCCTAAATGATCAAAATCCTGCCGTCGTCCGTGGTATCGCGGATCGTTCTTCTTTGCCTCTTCATGATCTTTGTTGCGGTGATAGCGGTGGGTGGCCTCACCTATACCTACCTGCGCGGCGATATCATGGATACGGCGAAGGACGATGCGCGCAAGGCGATCCGCACCATGAGCCTGCTTTACGATCTGGAATTGGACGGCGCCAAAACCGAGATCCGTGACGGCGCGGTCATCCGTGTCAGTCAGGCCGAGGGTGCGGTGAAAGACCATGACATGGTCGATCGCACGGCGTCCGCCATCGGCGGTGTCGCGACCCTGTTCGAAAAGAAGGGCACCGACTATGTCCGGATATCGACCAATGTGAAGACGGAAAAGGGCGAGCGGGCGGTCGGCACCAAGCTTGCAGCGGAGCACCCGGCGCAGCCGTTCCTGGCGCGTGGGGAAGCTTATTTCGGCCCCGCCGTCTTGTTCGGCAAGGATTTCATGACGGGGTATTTCCCCATCACTAACGCCTCCAACGGTGTCACCGGCCTGCTTTTCATCGGCATTCCGATGGAAGTCTATTTCGCCCATATCGCCACCGCGGGCTATATCGTCATCGGCACGTCGCTTGGCGCTCTTCTCGTCATCGGCATCGCAAGCCTTTTCGCCCTTCGTATGCTGCTCCGGCCGCTCGGCGTGCTGACCGGCACCGTGCATGCGCTTGCCCAAGGCAATGACGCAACCGAAATCCCCTATGCCGAACGCCGCAACGAATTCGGCAACATCGCTCGCGCCCTGGAAGTCTTCCGGGAAGCGGCGCGCGAGAAACAACGGCTGGAAAGCCGCAGCGCCGAGCATCGTGCCGAAACGGAGGCGGAGCGCCGTCGCAACGACGCCGAAAAGCAACGTGTTGACCGCGAGATCGACACCGCCGTCAGCGAACTGGGTGCGGCTTTGGCCCGCCTGGCTCAGGGGGACCTGTCGAGCACGATCGAAACACAGTATTCCGGCCGGTTGGAGCAGCTCCGTACCGATTTCAACGGTTCCATCGTCCGGCTGCGGGACACGCTTTCTCATATCCGCGAAAGCACGCTCTCCATCCAGAAGAGCAGTGCCGACCTCAGCCATTCCTCGACCGAACTTTCGCGCCGTACCGAAACCCAGGCGGCTTCCCTCGAGGAGACGGCCGCGGCGGTCGACGAGATCACCGCGACGGTCCGTTCTTCGGCCGAGCGGGCCCGCGAGGCGGACCTGGCGGTCGCCGTCACCAAGAAGAGCGCCGACAGCTCCGGCACCGTGGTGAGCAACGCGGTCGCTGCCATGGGACGTATCGAAGAGGCGTCCGGCAAGATCGAGCTGATCATCGAGGTCATCGACGACATCGCTTTCCAGACCAACCTTCTGGCGCTCAATGCCGGCATCGAGGCCGCCCGTGCCGGTGAGGCCGGCAAGGGATTTGCGGTTGTCGCGCAGGAAGTTCGCGAACTGGCGCAGCGTTCCGCCGGTGCCGCCAAGGAGATCAAGGACCTGATCACCCAGTCGAGCCGGGAAGTCGGCTCCGGTGCCGGCCTGGTGCAGCAGGCGGGCGAAGTGCTGGCAGCGATCAGCCAGCAGATCACCGGCGTCAGCCAGCACGTGGAAATGATCGCGACGGCCAGCCGCGATCAATCGGCCGCGTTGCAGGACATCAACAATTCCGTCAACCGCATGGACCAGATGACCCAGCAGAACGGCGCGATGGTCGGCGAGACGACGGAAGCAAGCCGACGTCTCGCAAGCGAGGCGGATGCCCTGCTCGAACTGGTAGAGCAGTTCCGCATCGACGCGAATAGTCGCCGCCCGGGTTATTCCCGCGCTGCGTGATATCTGCCGATCTCAAAGCGACGGCGAGCCGGGCGCCGCGGAAAATCGGGTGCCGCACCCCTCCGGCACTGCCCGGCAATCTTGCCTCGGGCGGCAGCGGTCGGAGTTTTGGTTTTCGCCTGCGCCACCGGATAGACTGGAACCAACCTCCTGGGCGGCAGCGATGCCGCCCTTTGTGGTTTTATGTCTATCCGTCACCCGCTGCAGGCTGGCAAACCAGCGCGGGTAGGGGTGGGCGTAACGTTCATAGAAATCGTTCTCCGCTGCGGTATCGCGACGGATGGGACTTGTTCGGAAGAGGTACGAAAAGGCGGCTGCGACGATATTCTCGAACATCGGAATTCCTCCGTTTGTGGAAATCGTCTCCTCTATTAAACCTCAAAAACTGCTTCTTGTACCGCCGAATTCCGGCTATGTCTTTCACCCATGAAAAACATCAACTGGGATGCCTACGAGCTTTTCATGCAGGTTGCCCGGCTTGGCGGGCTGTCCGGTGCTGCCGGCATCACCGGATTGAGCCCCGCGACGATCGGCCGGCGGATGCTCGATCTGGAAGAGGCGGTCGGGCGTCCGTTGTTTTTACGCAGCCGCACCGGCTATCAGCTGACCGCCGATGGGTCTGCGTTGTTTGCCCAGATTCTGGAGATGGAAGGCGCTGCCCGCCGCATCGAGAGCTGGAAACGGGAAGGCGCCGGTTCGACGCTGGTGCGGGTTGCCTGCGGCACCTGGCTTGCCTGGATGTTCACCCGCAATCTCTCGCTTATCCGCACCGAGCGCGACAACTTCCGCCTCGATTTCTATGTCGCCGAACGACGGGCGAGCCTGACGCACCGGGAAAGCGATATCGGCATACGTGCCTTCGAGCCCGAAGAGCCGAACCTTGCGGCAACCAGGCTCGGGGAAGTCGCCTATGCGGCCTATCGTGCCCGCAACGCTCACCCCTCGGTTGCCGACCGCTGGCTTGCTGTCTCGGAGGAGGATGCTATTTCCGCTTATCTGCGTTGGCCGCATCAGGAACGGGCATCGCAAGTGGCGGTCACCGTCAACCGCCCGCGTTCCCTGCGCGATTTGACGCTGGGCGGGGCCGGAACCGCTGTCCTGCCCTGTTTCGTCGGCGACCAGGACATGCGGCTGGAGCGGGTCGGCGAAGAGATCGAAAGCCTTCGGCACAGCCAGTGGATCGTCATGAACAACGACGATCGCCACCGCCGGGATATCCGCACGGTGGTCGATCGCATGGTGAAGTTCGCCCGAGGCCACGGCCCGCTGTTTGCCGGCCGCCAGCCTTGAACATGTCTTCCGGTCACTGCACCCGGTTGGTGACGATGACAGGGATCATCAGGTCGCCCCAGTGGCCGTCGCCGCCGTGGTGCCGGGCGGAACGGACGAGCTCCACCGAAACCCCGGCCTCGACCGCCTTCATGATCGCATGGTTGAGGCGATGCAGGTCGTTGGCGAGCGTGCGGATCGCCGCCTGCTGGTCGGGCGTCATCGCGGTCGACTGCTCTTCTGCGCGTTCCTTGACGTGGGTCTGGATGTTCATGTCGGTTCTCCTCTTGGTGATGAGTTTGTAAGGCCTATTCTGCAGCCGGCCGGAATTGGTCGTGCTCGGTGGATTCCTTCATCGCGGTGGTGGACGAAAGTCCGCCGGTGATGGCGACGGAGACGGCGTCGAAATAGCCGGTGCCGACCTCGCGCTGGTGTTTCGTGGCGGTGTAGCCGTTGATCTCGGCGGCGAATTCCGCTTCCTGCAGCTCCGAATAGGCAGTCATCTGGCGGTCCTTGTAGCCACGGGCGAGTTCGAACATGCCGAAATTCAGCTGGTGGAAGCCGGCGAGCGTGATGAACTGGAACTTGTAGCCCATCGCACCCAGTTCCCGCTGGAACTTGGCGATCGTCGCGTCGTCGAGGTTCTTTTTCCAGTTGAACGATGGCGAGCAGTTGTAGGCGAGCATCTTGCCGGGATGCACCTTGTGGACGCCTTCCGCGAACCGGCGGGCCTGTTCGAGGTCCGGCTTCGAGGTTTCGCACCAGATGAGGTCGCAATAGGGTGCATAGGCGACGGCGCGGGCGATGCAGGGTTCGAGCCCGTTCTTCACCTGATAGAACCCCTCGACCGTGCGCCCGGCATCGTAGTCGACGAAAGGCTGGTCGCGCTCGTCTATATCCGAGGTGAGCAGCTTTGCCGCTTCCGCATCGGTGCGGGCGATGACAAGCGTCGGCGTGCCCATGACGTCGGCTGCAAGCCGCGCGGCCGTCAGGTTACGGATATGTGCGGCGGTCGGGATCAGGACCTTGCCGCCGAGATGGCCGCACTTCTTTTCCGATGCGAGCTGGTCCTCGTAGTGGACGCCCGCTGCACCCGCCTCGATGAAGGCCTTCATGATCTCGAAGGCATTGAGCGGCCCGCCGAACCCTGCTTCCGCATCCGCAACGATCGGCGCGAACCAGGTTTCGACCGAAAGGCCTTTGCCTTCCGCCGTCTCGATCTGGTCCGCACGCTGCAGGGTGCGGTTGATGCGCCGCGCCAGTTCCGGCGCGGCATTGGCCGGATAGAGCGACTGGTCGGGATACATGGCGGAAGCGGTATTGGCATCGGCGGCGACCTGCCAACCCGACAGGTAGATTGCCTTCAGCCCGGCCCGGACCTGCTGCATGGCTTGATTGCCGGTCATCGCGCCGAGCGCGTTGACGAAGTCCTCGCGGTGCAGCAGCGACCACAGCCGGTTGGCACCCATTTCGGCGAGCGAATAACGGATCTCCGCCGAGCCGCGCAACCGCTTGACGTCCTCTGCGGAATAGGGGCGTTCTACCCCCTCGAAACGGCCTTTTTGAGCGCCTGGAACCAGCGTGTAAAAATCTGTCATCGTCATCCTCCTGTGTGAATGTGTCAGCCGCTCGATGCGAGTTTGATGTGACTATATTTACAGAACAGAATGCTGCACTGCCAGAAAAGATGCCATTTTGCGCCCAGCAAAGGGGTTAGGATGTCTTGTCTTTCACAAGCGCTTCTGTGAAGATGTCAATTTAGTAAAAGAGGCTGCCGGCAGCTTTGTAAAAACGGTGACAAATGGCAGAGCGAAAGATTTTTGCCGGCCCGCGGGTGCGGCGGGTGCGATTGGGGCTTGGTCTCACCCAGACGGCCATGGCCGAGGCGCTCGGCATTTCGCCTTCCTATCTCAATCTCATCGAACGCAACCAGCGGCCGCTGACCGTCCAGCTCCTCTTGAAGCTCGCCTCCGTCTACAAGGTCGATCTCGATGCGCTGCAGGGCGAGGGCGGCGGTCTTGCGGGGCGGCTGCGTGAAGTATTTGCCGATCCGCTGCTGGCGGGTGAAATCCCCGGCGACCAGGAAATCATCGAGGTGGCGGAGGCGGCTCCCAATGCGGCGCTCGGGCTGATGAAGCTCTATCGCGCCTATCGCGAGCAGGCAGCAAGGCTTTCCGATCTCGCCGACCTTCTCGCTCGCGAGGGTCACGAAACATCGATTGCCGGCACACGCCTGCCGATCGACGAAGTACGCGAGACGCTGGAGCGTCGCCCCAACTTCTTCGCGCGCATCGAGGATGCGGCGGAAAACTTCGCGGCGAAGCTTGGAACCGGCGACGAGCTGCCCGGCGCCCTGAAGGCCTGGGCGAAGAACGAGCACGGCATCGTGGTGCGCACGCTGCCCGTCCATGCCATGCCGAACCTGCGGCGGCGCTACGACCGCCATTCCATGCGGCTGTTTCTCTCGGAGAGGCTTTCGCCCTTCGATCGGACCCGCGAACTTGCCATGGAAGTGGCGCTGCTGGCGCTGGGCCGGGAGATCGCCGCCGAACTCGAAGACCTCAACCTCTCCACCAACGAGGCGCGGCGTATCGGCCGGTTCGAACTCGCTCGTTATGCCGCCCATGCGCTGATGATGCCCTATGGGGCTTTTCTCGCGGCAGCCCAGCGCGCCCGATACGATCTCGACGTGTTGCGCTCGCGCTTTGATGTGTCGTTCGAACAGGCTGCCAACCGCCTAACGTCGCTCGCGCGGCCCGGCGCGCCGGGCATTCCGTTTTTTCTGATGGAACTCGACCACGCCGGCAACGCGATCCGCCGGGCCGGCGCTCAAGGGTTCCCGCAGGCCCGTTTCGGCGGGCTCTGTCCGAAGCTTGGGCTCCATTCCGCCTTCCTCCAGCCGGGCCAGGTCCTCGTCGATCGGGTAGAAATGCCGGATGGCGGGACGTTCCTGACATTGTCGAGGACGCTTGAAGGCCCCCAGGCGGGGTTCGGCGAGCGGATTCGGCGCACCGCGGTCCTTCTCGGCTGCGATCTGTCGAGCGTGGGAGACACCGTCTATGGCGAGACCCTCCCGGGGAGCGCGGTCACGGTGCTTGTCGGCACCGCCTGCCGGCTATGCGAAAGACAGGGTTGCCTCTCCCGGGCCGAGCCGCCGGTGACTAGACCGCTTGGCCTAGACGAAATGGTGACCGGCCTCAGCGCCTTCGATTTCCAGTGAGTTTTGCGGCGGCGCACATTCCCCCTTGTGGGGTGGAAAATTACTTTTTACTCTCGCGAAAAATATAAGGGAATTAGGCGCGGTTTGACGATTGCGCTGAAAAAACTGGAACAGGAGAGATCATGAAAAGTCATTTGCTCAGTCTTGCCGCTGCAGTTGCCGCCACGGCCTTCGCCGCGACGGCTGCCTTGGCCCAGGAGCGCGAAGTTCGCGTCTACAACTGGTCGGACTATATCGATGAGACGATCCTGGTCGATTTCACCAAGGAGACCGGCATCAAGGTCATCTACGATGTGTTCGACAGCAACGAGATGCTGGAGACCAAGCTTCTGGCCGGCGGCTCCGGTTATGATGTCGTCGTGCCGACCGGCCCGTTCCTCGCCCGCCAGATCCAGGCCAAGGTTTTCCAGAAGCTCGACAAGTCGAAGCTGCCGAACCTCTCCAACGTGTGGCCGCTGGTTTCCGAGCGTCTGGCGAAATACGATCCCGGCAATCAGTATGCCGTCAACTACATGTGGGGCACGACCGGCATCGGCTATAACGTCGACAAGGTGAAGGCGGCACTCGGCAATGTTCCGATCGACAGCTGGAATGTTCTCTTCAAGCCTGAAAATGCTGCCAAGCTGAAGTCCTGCGGCATCAACATCCTCGATGCATCCGACGAGACCTTCGCAATCGCGCTGAACTATCTCGGCAAGAATCCCGACAGCAAGGACACCAAGGACCTCGAAGCCGGCGGTGCCGTCTACTCGAAAATTCGCAAGTCGGTGAAGACCTTCAATTCGTCCGCCTATATCGATGAGCTCGCCAATGGCGACAGCTGCATCACGATCGGCTGGTCGGGCGACGTGCTACAGGCCAAGACCCGCGCCGAGGAAGCCAAGAACGGCGTCAACATCGAATTCATCATTCCCAAAGAAGGCACCTATATGTGGTTCGACAACCTCGCGATCCCGGCGGACGCGAAGCATGTCGACGAGGCGCATGCCTTCATCAACTACCTGATGAAGCCGGAAGTCATCGCCAAGGCTTCGAACTTCGTCCAATACGCCAACGGCAACCTGGCTTCTCAGAAGTTCATCGACAAGGAAGTCCTCGAAAATCCTTCTGTCTATCCGCCGGAAGACGTGGTCAAGAAGCTCTTCACCATTTCGCCATACGGCCCGCGCGAGCAACGGGTCCTGAACCGGGTCTGGACGCAGATCAAGACCGGTAGCTGATCAAGGGCGGGGCAGGCGGAAACGTCTGCCCCGATTACTTTTGGGGCAGCAGCAATCGGGCGAAATGGGGTAAGGGCATGGCGAAATCTCTTGGGCCGGTTAAACGTAAATTTTCTCCCTGGACCGACCCATCGGCGGTTCCGTTCATCCGTTTCGAAAACATCACCAAAAGGTTCGGCGATTTCACCGCTGTCGATAACCTGACGCTCGATATCTACGAGCGGGAATTCTTTTCGCTGCTCGGACCCTCCGGTTGCGGCAAGACGACGCTGATGCGCATGCTCGCCGGCTTCGAGGAACCGACCGAAGGCCGCATCCTGCTGCAGGGCAAGGATATTTCCGGCGTGCCGCCCTACCGCCGGCCGACCAACATGATGTTTCAGTCTTACGCGCTCTTCCCCCACATGACGGTCGAAAAGAACATCGCCTTCGGATTGGAGCAGGACAATCTGCCGAAGGGTGAGATTGCCACCCGCGTCGAGGAAATGCTGAAGCTCGTCAAGCTGGAGCAGTTCGCCAAGCGCAAGCCGAACCAGCTCTCCGGCGGCCAGCGCCAGCGCGTGGCGCTCGCCCGTTCCCTCGCCAAGCGCCCCAAGGTGCTGCTGCTCGACGAGCCGCTCGGTGCGCTCGACAAGAAGCTGCGCGAGGAGACGCAGTTCGAGCTGATGGACCTCCAGACCAAGCTAGGCCTGACATTCCTGATCGTCACCCACGACCAGGAAGAGGCGATGACCGTGTCCGATCGTATCGCCGTCATGGACAAGGGCCTGATCATGCAGGTGGCGACGCCGGCCGAGATCTACGAAGCGCCGAACAGTCGCTACGTCGCGGATTTCATCGGCGACATCAACATTCTCGAAGGCACGGTCGCTTCGACCGACAGTGCACTCGGCGCGCCGGGCACGGTCAGGATCGATTGCGACGGCATCGCGGTATCGGTGGAGCAGGAATGCCAGGCGGTCGCGGGCGACAAGGTCGCCTTCGCGGTGCGGCCGGAAAAGGTCCGCATCTCGCCGGACCAGCCGGCGGGCACCTCGGCCAACGCGGTCTACGGCGAGGTCTGGGATATCGGTTATCTCGGCGACTTTTCGGTTTTCCTGGTGAAGCTCGCGGATGGCCGGGTGGTGCGTGCGGCGCAAGCCAACGTTTCCCGCCTCGTCGATCGGCCGATCACCTTCGGCGACATGGTCTGGCTCACCTGGCCGCTCGATGCCGGCCTCGTGTTGACGCGTTGAGCGGGGGACAAGGAGATGGCAAATGTTTCCGAAACCCACCCCGCCAACAAACCCAACCC
>NZ_PVBL01000020.1:0-125262 GCF_002968555.1 Neorhizobium sp. T6_25 | reverse complement strand
TCTCAACAAACGGCTTCAGCCATTCCGTCAGCGCAACATCCTGCTCTGCCATCCTTCGCACCCCTGTTGAAGTGCGAAAGATCGCCGATCATCGTTAACCGAGGATTAATCTGCCAAAGTAGTGCTAGAGCGCGTCCGCTTTTCCTGCGGTTTGATGAGCGGAACGATTTAGTGACGGTACCCATAAGGCATCCACTAAGCGCTCTTCCTTGGGCCGCAGAAGCGCTCCGGTGAGGGAAGGTTCATCTCAAAGGTGTCGTCGGGCCTGCGTCGGGTTCATTCCATTCGGCACGGAGTCCCTCAATGAGCTGATGCATGCGTTGCGACAGCGCCCTGCTGTCCTCGTTCGAGGAAGCGCATGGTTGGGCGTGAGGCGGCTTCAGCGGTCCACTCCGCCTCGCGGTCATCGTTCTTCTGAACCTTGATATAGGGACAGACGTTTTCCGGCGAAATCCAACGGATCTCGTGACCATATTCGGCAACCAGCCGACCGAGATGTGCGCACCGGAGCATGTTTCCATCGCAACCACACAAGCAGGAAGCTTTACGACATAATCTATTGAAGACGGACATCGCGGATGTGGAATTCGGAGAGATGACTTTTAGTCCATCCCAAAGCGGCCTGAAGAACCCTCATGAAGCCGGTTAAACCGAAATTGGAATGGTACGACGACGCGCCGCATAACCAAGCGAAACTACTTTCTGCCATCGAAGATATCGGCGCGAGATCCGTCAAGTACCTCTCTGAATTCGGGGATGGCTGTACGCACACCGTCAAGTCGAGAGGACTATTCCGGTTATGGCTGGCCTCGATCATCCTGTTCTGCTGGATGTTGTCGGGCGGTTTCCTTCAGTAGACGTCAAAGGACTTGGGATACGAGGAATATCGAAGTCAAGGAAGTCCGCGCGTTGGCGCCGGGGATCTTGGTGCAGCGGGAGGTCTGTCGCATGCAATTCAATAAGTAAAAGCGGCTCCAGGGAGCCGCTTTCATAGGCAACAACTTGGCTATTTCAGGCGTCAGGAAATTTTCTTCAACTCCTGCAGATACCACATGATAATCGGACGAGCGATGCTAGCTTCCTTGCTCTTCCAATCCCGGAAGAGTTCCGTACTCAGAGCAAGCACGGTATTTGGAATGGCGCCGGCGTGAACCATGCGATCTATCGCTGCTGCATGCGCAACTTGGGACAACCCGCCAACTCCATCGTTGATGATCGTCACTTCGTATCCCTCGGCGAGGGCTTCCACAACAGGATAGGCGAGGCAGATTTCGGTATAGAGCGCACCGACAATCAACCTGCGCTTACCAGTTGCCTTTACGGCGGCTAGAAAGTTGGGATCTTCCCAAGCGTTCATCGAGCTGCGGTCTATGATGTTGGCGCCGGGAAGCTCCTTCGCGATCGCCTCCACGGTAGGTCCATTCACGCCCATCTCAACACCAACCGTTGAAAGAACGACCGGAATATTGAAGGCGTTAGCAATTTTGATCAGGAAGCGAGTATTAAGCTCAACTTGCGCAGCGCTTGTTTCCGATCGGATGTTGGCGAACATTTCCGGCTGGTAGTCGATAAGCAGCAGCGCAACCTCGTTGTGGTTCCAAACGGCTCCTTGTGCAGATCTTGTCTGTGATGGATACGCGGCGTCTGGGGCTGCAGCAGCGCCTGAAGGCTGTGCAAACGCTGGAGCAGCGAGGAGAGCCCCTGCGGCTGCCGCGGTCATGAAAGCGCGGCGGGCGAGTGTGAAGCGCTTGATGGTAGACGATTCGCTCTTGCTCATATTTTCAATCCTCTATTTTACCGGCGGTCTGGGCCGCGGAATGTCTGGATGGGTATAGAGAGAAGTTGTCGCTGCATTTCGGTTTCGGATGCCTTGACCGCGACCCTCTTTCGAACGATGCCCCAAACCTGCCCCGCGCGGTATTCTACCCACCGGTAATTTGCTCACCTGTGAGTATGATCACATCACAACCCAAGTGTGCTTGCTGCCGTCAGAGCCAAGTGGTCTTGCCAACGTCGGTGCCGGTCAGCTGGCGGTTGCAGTGTCCCAAAATACTGCTAGATTTCCCGAACTAACCCGCGTCTATCCTTATACGCGTGAGGGAATGGGGAAGCCGAATGGAACCGCGCGCACCACAGAGCGACGAGTTTTTCACGATACACATCGTTGATGATGATACCCAACTTCGGCTGGCGTTGGACACGTTATTTCGCTCTGTAGGCTACGCAACTAAGCTTTATGGTAGCGCCGCCGAGTTTAGCAACGCGGACGACAGTTATGGTCCCGGCTGTCTTGTGCTGGATGTGCGCCTTCCTGGGTTAAGCGGCTTGGATTTCCAGCAGCAGCTTTCCTCATCCGGCAGTTCCCTCCCTGTCATATTGATGAGTGGACATGGGGACATCCCGATGAGCGTGAGAGGGATGAAAGCCGGCGCCATCGATTTCCTTCCCAAGCCTTTCAGGGACCAAGACATGCTTGATGCCGTTTCGGCAGCCATGGAACGGGATCGGCAGAACCGCAAACACGCTGACAGCCACGCGTCGCTGCAGGCTCGTGCAGAAACTCTTTCACAACGTGAACGCCAGGTGATGGAGCTCGTCGCGAAGGGCCAGATGAACAAACAGGTCGCCCACGAACTCGGCATTAGCGAAATTACCGTTAAAATCCACCGCGGGAATGCAATGCGGAAAATGGGCGCCCGTAGTCTTGCCGATCTCGTTCTTATGGTGGCAGCCCTGAGGACATCTAACACGTTTGTATAGTTGGCTCGGATTTCCGATACGCCTATATCTTGTCCAGGAGGCATCCCATAGAAGCCGACCGGAGAAGACGTGAGCGAGCCCATTGTTTCAATTATTGATGATGATGAAGCCGTCCGGGCATCGCTTGATAGCCTTGTCCGCTCACTGGGTATGAGATCGGCGTCGTTTGCTTCTGCAGAGGGTTTCCTTGCATCTGAGATTGCGGTTCAATCCCGTTGCGTCATCAGCGACATCGATCTTCCTGGAGGAATGACTGGTTTCGAACTAGCGAAGCGGCTAGTTGAAAATTTCAGTCAGCCTCTCATCCTTGTAAGTGGTCGGTCCAATAAGGATTACGAAGCCAAAGCTCGCGAGGTTGGCGCAATATGCTTCCTGCGCAAACCGTTCAGCGCTGAGACATTAATTGGGTGCCTGTCTTCGGTGTTGGCCTTCTGACCGGTCATTAAATTGCTTGTTCGCGCGTCTGTCGGTTATCCACAAAGCGTTTGCGGTTCAGGTGTTAAAGCATAGCAGGCCGGAGCCGTAGACAGACGGATCAAGCAGCCGCCGTAGAGACAACTAATCACCGAGATCGTGCAAGCAAAGTCTTAAGTGAACCTCCTGCAGTGCTAACTCCGTGCGACCGCATCTCTCACGTGGCAAAGCAGCTTATCCGGATCAAATGGCTTCCGAAGAAAGGCGTAGCAGCCTTGGGCGTTGGCGCGTCTCTCAAGACGTTCATCAGTAAGGGCGGTAATCACAATGACCGGTACGTCAGAATATTGGTTCTCCTTGAGCTTGGCGAGGAGATCCAAGCCACTGATCTCCGCCATCTGAATGTCCGTGATGATCACAGCACTCCTTTCCGCAGCACCCGAAGCAAAGAAGTGTTCGCCACTGTCGAAGGCCATCGACTCACAACCCGCAGAATCAAGAAGGTCAGTGAGAGCGGCCCGCATGGCGGCATCGTCATCCACGACACTTACGATCAGCCTGCGCTCAAAGAGACTGGGTTTGATTTCCTCCATCTCAGAGACCTAACGCCTGTGCAAGGCGCGTGAGCTCGATGAGTGACTTAGCGCCAAGCTTTCTCATCGCAGCTGCCCGGTGAAGCTTGACCGTGACCTCGCTGATTGAGAGCTCAAAGGCGATTTGCTTGCTCAGTTGACCATTCACGACAAGTTCGATGACATTTCGCTCTCTCGGCGTGAGGCTGGCGAAGCGTCGTCGAGCGTCATCGTTGCGCTGGTTCGCGCTAGCACGGCGACGGCCCTCCTCGATTGCCTGCGCAACGGAGTCCAGTAAATCCTGATCTCGAAAGGGCTTCTCAATGAAATCAAGAGCCCCCCCTTTTATACCTCGAACGCTCATTGGTACATCACCGAATCCGGAGATTAAAATGATCGGCACCGTCCAACCCTCGCGCGCCAATTGCTCCTGGAAGTCAAGACCATTGGCTCCGGGCAAGCGCACGTCCAGGATAAGGCAGCCGGGTCGAGTCCCTTCCCTACTGGCCAGGAACTCGCGAGTGTTTCCATAGCTGGCCACGTCATACCCGACGGATTGGAAAAGATCCTCAAGCGAGGAGCGTAAACCTACGTCATCATCAATAATATGCACCAATGGATTTTCTGATGCGGGATCGGGCCTTGCCGGCTCAGACATGATATTGCCTCACAGGCAGGAGGAGCTGGAAAGTCGCGCCACGGGTGCTTCCTGGTTCTGCTACCAACGACCCGCCATGGGCGGTTGCAATCCTTCTAGATATCGAGAGACCAAGGCCCATGCCGCCCGACTTCGTAGTATAAAGCGGCGAAAAAAGTCGCTCGGTGTCTTCCGCGTCAATACCTGGCCCGTTGTCGGCGACGCGGAGTGAAAGCATGGTGTCGCTGACCGTCGTTGACACTGACAGCACCCGTCTATGGCGCACGGTGCGCATAGCTTCAATCGCGTTTCGAGCGAGGTTCATTAAAACCTGCTGGATCTGCACGCGGTTTCCAGTTGCAGACGGCAAATCAGTCGCAAAATCAGTAGCCAACATCACGTTCTCCCGGGTCAACTCGACCATCAGCAAGGAGCACACCTCGCGTATAGCAAGACTGAAATCGAAAGCGGTCGGCTCCACCGAATTACTCTGAATGAGCGACTTCAGACCGTTGATGATGGCGGCCGCGCGATTGGCTTCCTCGACGACGCGATCAAGCGACGCAATGGCCCTCTCAACAGGCTCCGGCCCAAGCTTCATCCAACGACGACAAGCCTCTGCACTCGTGCTAATAGCAGCAAGAGGTTGATTAACTTCATGGATGATTGAACCGGCAAGTTCTCCTAGCGAAGCCAAACGTAACGCGCTCGCAAGCTCGGCCTCCATGGCGCGCTGAGCTTCGTCGGCCTCTCTCCGTCCGGTTATGTCAGTCAGGACCCCAAAGTAGGCGAACTCGCCAACGTAATCGAGATCAGGTTCACCATCGCAACGAATATACTTCATCGTCCCGTCATCCAAGATGATACGGTATTCGAATTTCAGGTCTGCGCCCTTTGCGAGCGCTTCATAAAATTCGCTAGCGATGCGGTCCCGGTCATCCGGGTGTAACTTTGCAAGCCATTCTTCTACGGTGCAGCCGCGCGTGCCAGCGGGAAAACCGAATATTTTGAAAACTTCCTCAGTACCACGAATGGCGCCCGTTACGGTGTTATAACGGAAATTGCCGCACTTCCCCACTTGTTGATGCTGTATCATGGCCGCAAGAGTTTCGCGCAACTCTTCCTCCGCAGCTTCTCTACCTAGGTTCGCTTCATGGAGCTCCGCGCGAAGCTTGTCCAACGCGCTGTTCTCCGATTCACCGTATGGCTTACCTGACGCACTCCGCTCGCCGTCCATTGGTCCTCCCGCGATCCCGCATTCAAGCGTTCACGGTAGAATAACATGTTGAACGAAGCCGCCAACTTACAATTATTCCGGGCCTATTGTCGTGGAGGACGGGAAGGTCCGCAAGTCATACCCGAGGATAGTATTTGAGACGGCAAGTATGACGCGAGTGGGCTCCCTCACAACCAAAACCACCGTCTGCGCACAAAGGCTGTAAGGGGAGCAGTCCGCGAGGCAGCTTCTGGTGCGGTGAAGAGAAGCAGCGGCAACCACCGAAGCGTCTCGCATAGTGACGCCGTTTGGCCACGTCGGCGTGCCTCCATCCAACTCCACATGTCAAGAGGCGCGTAACTCGTTATGGGTGATGCCCGCGTATTAGTGGGCCTCATCTACCGTATCAACACCCCGGCCGAAAGTGCAATAGGATCCTGTCCGCAGAAGCTTCAAGGTGTTTGCCCAGAGAGCCACGTCCCCTGGGTGTTGCCATGCTTGAAATTCTAAAGGAACTCGCCACATTTTCTGGTTTGCTCATCGTGACGGCAACCATCAGCATGTATGTGTTTCAGCTGTGAGTATAGAAAATGCGGTCGCTGATAGTCATTCCAGCAACCCCTCCTCGACGGACGGTTGCGGGACAGCGCGAAGCCCTTGCGGGGCCGCGGTGCCCGTTTGCCATCCGCAGCCGAGCTGCCTTTTCGTGACCCGGGCTTTTATCGCGGCGATGCCGCCGCCATTCACGTTGAGACGTTCAGGGTCGATGCGGAGCCGGTCGCGACAATAAAAGGCCTGTACCGCAAAAGCTTCACCCACGCTGGGCTCCTCATATGCGCAGTGATGAAATTTGTAGCGAACGGTCGCCTTGAACCAACATGAACCCTCGGCACCCGCGTTTTTTAGTAGGACGTCGGTTATCAGCGATTTTTCCAAGTCCACGCTCTTGCTGGTTCTCCTACCCCGGAAGCTTGTATAAAATCTACATATCATGTCGCCTTCTCGATGCAGAGCGTCTCTGACGGCGAACTACCTCGCGACCTCTAGCGGTGACCGTTGGATGCCGCCAATCGGTAGTACGGCCGAGCATCGGCGCGTATGGATCTAACTCACAAGGATGCGCTGCCCGGCGCCAAGGTCCCGGTATGCCGGGAGCGGCATGGTGAATCCGACCCAGTGAACCGGCGATGATAGCTGCGCCAGCGACATTGTAGCCGACCGCTTCTTGTGCGGATCCGGATTAGGCACCGCCGAAAGCGGCGCCTGCGTGTAGGGGTGGCGGGGATTGCCAAAGACATCGGCGCGGGGGCCGATTTCGACGATGCGGCCGAGCAGCATGCGCTGTCGATCCAAGTACCAACGCCGGCCTCCGGCTACCCTTCGATATTCGTCAATTCCATCTCTCTCCTTTTAGCCAAAGGCGAGTGTGTCCCGTCGGAGCTATGACTTCTTAGCCTGATTCGACCATCCGCCGCCCTCAGGGGCATCAATGATCTGCAAGGCTTGCAGAAGCGGTCGACCAAACTTGACGAATTTTCTTGCCAAATCTCTGATTTTCTTCAAATTTTCGTCCTTGGATTCAATCTTGTTGCCGTCCCTCACGAGGCGTTCGCCAGTGCTGTCCAGGAAATCCCACACATAGCTGGCCAAGGCCTCGGCGCCGTCTTTGCCTTCACTGGTGGCGAGCACGAATAGCTGTGTTATGTGGTTGAGCCCGATGCCGCCTCCGGTCACCGGCGATACCATGTGATGCAGATCCATGCTGACAAGCGCCCGTTGCAGGATGTGTCGGTTCAGTGCGCTGCACTGCTCCTTGACCTTCTCCGAGGGGCTTTGGGCCGGGGCGGCAAAACCAGCCCCCGTGAGTACCGTCAGGAGATCAACGATGTCCTGAGGTTTGAGCTTTCGCAGCTTGCTGTGTTTGAGAAGTTCCTCGACACGTTTTGGTCTGTAGCCATCGTCGGCCAAGGCCTCGAGGATCAGGTCGTATTTGTCGGCGGGCAGTGCCACTTCGCCCCTCGCGCACATGATCTTTTTCGGGACATCAATCTCCGGGACTACAAGCACGAATGCCAGCGCGTACCAGGCGTCGCGATGTTCCCGACCCGGGAGTGGCCTTGCTCCCTTTACGAAGATATCGGTGCGGAAGCGCCGGTTCACCAGAAAGTCGCGGACCGTCTCGCGCATGATCGGATGGCCGATCTGCGACACGAATCTGGTGCCCGCCTCGTTGAGCTGGAACGCATCAATGCCGTCAAGCAGCCGCGCGGAGCCGACATATGTGAGTTTGGCCTCATCGAGGCTACGGGCCATGTCAGAAAAATGCTCGAGATGCCAATCCGCATTCATATACTCGTGTCCGAGATAGTTGCGCCCCTGTTTACCCATTTGCTCCAGATGATGCTTGGCGAAAGGGTTGTCCCGAAAATAGTAGGAGCCGGCCTTGGCGATCTCTTCCGCGAACTGCACCGCGCCTTCGATCATCTCGATCGGTCTCAACATCTTCCCGCCCCCATAGTCCTGGTAGAGGGACATCAGCTGCCGGATCGGTACTACGGGAGCCCAGCCGGGCAGGCAGTTATAGCTTATATACGCGACACCCCCGGGCCGAAGTTTCCGCCGGATAATGTCGGTTATGATCTTGCGGTTCTTCTCCGAGATCCAGCTCCAGATGCCGTGAAGCGCTATTACATCAAAGTCCGGAAGATCCCTCCGGTTGGCAAATTCATCGAAGGAGTCGTCGTACAGGTGGATGTCCGCTCGAGACGCATCGGCCAGTTTGTGAGCTTCGACTGTTTGCGCTGGATTGAAGTCAGTACCCCAGTAAGTTCCGGAAGATGCCGCGGCAAGCATATTGATCGTAACCCCCTGCCCGAAACCTAGCTCCAGATAGGATGGCGCATCGGGCAGTTGCGGGTCTACGGCATTGCATAAGCATGCCAGGCGCAACATGGCCGGGTTCATTTCCGGATAGTATCCATGGGTATAATTGAGGTCAGTGAAGTAACCGTGTGACCATGCCATCAGCAAGTCTCCAGGACACGTTCAAGGCTCGCGCCTGCCGTCCTTTGTTGTTGGTTCTGAAAAGAAGCAAGCGACATTGGCCGGCACCACGCGTTACAGGGGAAACCGACGGTGACGCATTCCCTTCCCGTCAAGGAAACCGTCATGGCCTCGACGCCTTGAAGCGAACCGGGGACCCGAGAATAATGGTCGATCGTCAATGGCTAAACCCCTTCTATCTATTTCTGCGGCTGCAGCGATTATATTGATGGACGAGTCCCCTCAGCCAAACGGCTCGTCGGCGGATCCTGTGACGGCAGTCATCGCTCACCGACGCAGCTAGGTAGGGGCACGGCACAAGGACAAGGAGACGCGCGGCGTCTATGCGAAATTCGCGCCGGTCATCTGCAAGGATATATCCCAGAGCCGCGCAGCCGCGCCGCTATCCAGCGCCTGCCTCGGGGGCGTCTCCTCGACGGGATATCCGCGCATTCCGCCCATTCCGTCAGGTCCATAGTAAGCGCCGTCCCGTGCCATCGGATCGGTCCCAGCGTAGAGCGTTGGCAAGGCGCCTTGCCAAGCGGGTTGGAACAGGAAAGGCAGGAAACGGCGCAGCATTCCGGGCAGGCTCGACCGCCCCGAGCCATTCACAATCAGATCGGTGCGTGTGATGCCCGGATGGGCCGCTAGGCTTTCAACGCCCCATCCCGCCGCTTTGCTGCGCCGGCTCATCTCGAAGGCAAACAGGATACATGCCAGCTTGGACTGACCATAGACCCGCATCGGTTTGTAGCTGCGCTCGGCCTGCAGGTCATCGAAGTCGATCGCGGCGCCGCGCGCCGCCACGCTGCCGAGGGTCACGACGCGCGGCCTATGCCCACGCTTCAAGAGCGGCAGCAGATGCGCCGTAAGGGCGAAATGGCCGAGATAGTTTGTGCCAAACTGGAGTTCGAAGCCATCGCTGGTCTCGCGTCGCACGGGCGGTCTCATGACTCCGGCATTGTTGATCAGGAGGTCGAGCCTGTCCTGCTCCTGCGCGAGCTGCGTCGCGAACCTGGCGATCGACGCAAGGTCTGCGAGATCCACTTGTCCGAACCGCACCTGCGCGCCAGGCACGGCATGTCGGATCGCGGCCACGGCTTCAGTACCCTTTTGAGCATTGCGCCCAGCGATCACGACGCGGGCGCCGGCGCGGCTCAAAGCTAGCGCGTCCTCGTAGCCCAGCCCCCCGGTGCCGGTCACCACGACCGCGCGGTCCTGCTGAGATGGAATATTACTGGCCGTCCATTTGGTCATTTACGATCCTTTCTTCTTGCAAGACGGAGGAGGGTCGAGCGATTCTTGCCTCGACGTACTATGTTCGTCTTCATCCTCAACATGCCAGTTGCGGCGCAAACTGCCATGCCTGAAGGAGCAAAAAACATGCCTGATTCTACGACCGCGCCTGCCAAGCACGCATCGCTTGCGAGTCATCGCGGGAAGGCATCGAGCCGCATGAAGAACGATGGGGCCGTCAACCGCCGAACCGGTCAGCCCGACGAATTGGGAAGGTAGAAAAAGTACACCATGATCGCGTCGAACCAGCCGCTGAGTCCGGCTCGTGACCGAAACCCTCCGACCGGCACGGACCAGAGCCCATATCCCACTCGATAGAGCCCCGCCCCGATCGTCAGCCCGAAACGGCCTGACCGCCCAGGCGCGATGCTGATCGTAATTGCCGGCCCGAGCTCAGCCATTGGCCATGGCGGCGCAGAGCACCATCAACGCGCCGTAGATGCCAAAGCCCGTGTCCATCAGCAGCCCGCCGACCGAACTCTTCCCAATTTGAAGCCTCACCGGATCCGGCCAAGATCACGCCGCCGAAGCAGCGATGATGCGCGCTCCCTCGAAGGCATGGCTGCTGCCCGGGGCGGGTCGCGGAAGCTTCTTTATGGCTTCATTGCGCGCGGCGAAGCACCATGGTCCGACCGAGAAGGGTGGTGCCCCTATAGGCGCGGAGTTCCAGTTTTCCGGTCACAAGCGTTGCTTGGGCGGAATGGGTCTGGCCTGTCGCTCCGCTGTAAAAATTTCCGCCTTCCCAGCGACGGTCAGCGGCATCCCACTTGAGGTTGGTCACGAGAATAGCGCGCTCCAGCGAACGGTTCCGGAGGCTCGGATCCGGATTGAGGGTGTCTTTCTTGAAGGTCTTGCCGTCAGCCTCGACCAGAAGCTTTCCGTAGAGGACGCGGGCCGCATAGGTTTCTCCGGCGTCGAACATCTCAAGTTTGAGGTTGCCGTCCTCGGACTGCCATACGCCGACAATCTGATCCGGCGAAGAGGCCTGTGCGAAAGCCTCTCCAACTGGGAGACCTGTCATTCCTGCCGAGAGCACTGCGGCCAGCAACAGGCCCATTAGTGATTTCACCATTCCATGCTTCCTTTTTACGGTTTGAGGCGGACATCGACAAGAGAGTCGTGGCGCGCCAGACGCTGTGGATGCCAATGATCCAGCGGCTCTCCTCAAAAAAGCGCGGTCGTGGAGCAGGCCGGACAACTGCGGGACATTGCGCCCTCGAAATACACGCTCGCGGCGCGGCGCCGAATGCCCAGAAGCTCAAATTTCCTGCCTGATCCTACAGTTGATTAGAGCGAGGATGGTTCATCCCAGCTCGCTCAGCAGTTCGTGAAGAGGCGAGGAAACCGGCCCTCGTTCGATCTGCCAATGCTGCCTCCTCGCCCTCCCGCCAGCGATCTGAGCAAAGCGGATCCCCCTTGACATTTGTTTAGTACCTCACATATTTGCTAGGTAGCTAGCAAAACTGGAGCACGCGTTGGTGGATCGGGAGCGGAAAGATACAGATCGCGACCTTATCGGAGCCTGGACAAAGCGATGCTACTTTGCCGGACGGGCGGTCATGGACTCTGCACTGCGTCCTTACGATCTCGGATCTGTGCAGTGGTACGTGCTCTACCAGCTCGCAACTGCCGGACCGACCATGCAACGTGATCTCGTACGGTTGCTTACGATCGAACGCGCCACAATGACCGGCATCGTCGCGACCCTCGTGCGCAAGGGTCTCGTCGAGCAAGAGCCCGACCGGGTTGATCAGCGCCAGAAGCTTCTACGCATTACCGCCACCGGCGCCAAGTTGTGGGGCGAGCTGCCCGATCTCTCTTTCATCCGCTCGGTCGCGTTCGACGGCATAGACGAGGCCGACATCGCGGTCGCGGTCCGCGTTCTTCAGACCGCAACGGAGCGTCTCGAAAACCTGCTACAGAAAGGAACCGCGTCATGACAGTCTTGGTAACCGGCGCAACAGGGCTCGTCGGAGCTCGCCTTCTTCCGCACCTTGTCGAAGCAGCGGTGAATTGCCGTGTCCTGATGCGCGGCGGGAAGCAGGCGCCCCCCTGCGTCAGCGCGGCAGAAGCGGACCTCCTCGATCCCGCGTCCCTCATGCGGGCGGTGGAGGGGGTTTCGGCGATCATCCATCTTGCTGCGGTTTTCCGCACCCCCGACACCGATCTTATCTGGAAGAGCAACCTCGAAGGCACGCGCAACCTCATCGCCGCGGCAAAGGCGCGTGCGCCCGAGGCACGTTTCATCATGGCAAGCACGTCCAATGTCTATGACCCGGACAGCCCGCGCCCTGGCCGTGAGGACGATGCGGTCAACCCGCAACAAGCCTATCCGGCCAGCAAGCTCGCCGCCGAGAACGCGCTACGTGAAAGCGGGCTAAACTGGGCGATCCAGCGGTTCGGCTTCGTTTATGGCGATAAGGACGGACATCTCGAAGAGTTGCCGCGATTGGTCACAAACTTCAAAATGCATCCTGCTCAGAGGATGAGCATCATACATCATCTCGACATCGCCACCGCCATCAACCTCGCCCTGACCGGCACGATGGATGGGCGCATCGTCAATATCGCTGATGAGGCGCCGACCTCGATCTACGAGCTCGTCGCCCTGGTCGGCGGAACAATGGAACCGTCCTCAGCGCCGCTCGCCAATCCCTGGCGCCTGCACATGGATGTCTCGCTCGCTCGCAGTCTAGGTTTTCGGCCAATCGTGAGGACCGTTTATCAGGCAATGCAGGAAAACCTGATGTGACGCCGCCGTTCGGCATCTGACGGCCCGAGGCATATCCGCGCCACTCACAGTGGCATTTCTTCGCAGCATATCAGGAAGGCCGCTCCGAACCGGGCCGGCAAGGAGCGACCTGCTGCAAACGGTGTCTAGGCTGTTCGCGCCTTGCGGCTGGCGTACTGGCTATACATGCGCTGGTGGTTCAGCGCGTCCTGCTTTGGGGCAACGCCGAACATCCGAGAATATTCGCGGCTGAACTGCGAAGCGCTTTCGTAGCCAACTTTGTAGGCGGCTTCCTCGACGCTTGCAGCGTCCGCGACCATCAGGCGTCGCGACTCAAGGAGGCGCAACTGCTTCTGGAACTGAAGCGGTGTCACCGAGGTGAGCTGCTTGAAATGCTGGTGAAACGATGACGGGCTCATGCGCGCGACCTCTGCCATTTGCTCGACACGCAGCGTCTGGGTGAAATTGGCGCGCAGAAAATAGATCGCCTTGGCCACTCGCATGAAATTCGATTCGGGCAGGGCCAGGCTGCAGAGTTCGGCGCCATGAGGGCCAGTCAGAAGCCAGTAGCAGATCTCCCGCATGACAGATGGGTAGAGGATCGGAATTGCCTTGGGCGTCTCGGACATCCGGATCAGGCGCAGCACGCATTCGGCCAAAGGTTCGTCCACCTTTCCAACGAACACGGATGGACCGGGCGTGGCAGACGAAATGGGCGGCGTCTCCAACTGTTCCAGCACCTCGCGCAGCATCGTCACGTCGAGATCGATGGTGACGCCCATGTAGGGCATATGTTCACTTGCCTCGACAACCCGCCCGTTGGCTGGCATTTCCATGCTGACGACCAGGCATTCCATGGCGCCATAACGAAGTGTCTCTTCGCCGAAGAGAATTTCTTTTGCGCCCTGAGCCACGACGCAGAGCGACGGGCGATAGATCTGCCGCATCGGCATCCGCTGCTGATAGGAACGGATGATGTTGACGCTCTCGATCTGCGTCGGAAACAGGCCTTCACCGCCGCCCTGGCTTTCGATGTATGCGGTGATCCCGCCCAGCAGCGATGACGACACCCGAACCTCTGATTGGTTTCGAGGCCAGCGCAGCACTCGCCCTTCAGCCGGCAACATATCGCCGCCTGCAGGAATAGGCAAGTTTATTGAGGTATTCGGCATTCTTGTCATGAGAGACTTCCTCTAGCTTGATGATGTCACTCACAGCTAGGGAAGCACCAAGCATGACAGAAACGGCCGCTTCGTCAATAGATAAGCAAGCTGGTCTACCCATCATATCTAATGCGAGCGGCGATGAATACGTCGAGGGTCGGCGCCTCACAATGCTGCTGATTACCCTATTTCTTGTCAGCGCCACTTCGCAGATCGACCGGATGCTTCCCTTCGTCCTGGCCGAGTCAATCAAGGAAGAGCTCCATCTGAGCGACACCGAGATAGGCTTGCTTACTGGCCTCGCCTTTGCGGTTTGCTACACGCTTTTGTCGATGCCCCTCGCCCGCGCCGCCGATCGAGGATCGCCCCGCTCCGTCCTCCTTTTATGTATCTTGCTCTGGAGCGCGATGACATTGCTCGGAGGCCTCGCCATGAGCTTCCTGTTCCTCGCCTTTACCCGCTTCGGAGTCGCTTTCGGCGAAGCCGGCGGAACGCCCTCCAGCCACGCGATCATCGCCCGGAAGATCCCGCCCTCGCGACGCGGGTTGGCGCTCGGCATTTTCTCGATGGGCATTCCACTCGGCACCATGGTGGGCTTCTCCGTTGGCGGTGCGATCGGGGATACGCTCGGCTGGCGTACAGCGCTGGTCGGGGCCGGCGCCATGGGCGGTCTTATCGGCCTGCTGTCGTTCGTTGTCGTCGGCCCGACCCCGGCGCTCAAGCGCACGGCGGCCAATAGCGAACCGTTCTTGAAGGCAAGTCTGCGGTTGCTTTCCTCCTCGGCATTTCATTGGCTGTTTATCGGCTCGATCGCACTCGGTTTCGCCGCAGCACCGTTTTACGCTTTCGCGGTTCCTTTCCTGATCCGCACTCACGACTTCAGCGCCAGCGAGGCTGGTTTGGCGTTCGGACTGCTGCAAGGCCTGATGGGGATTTGCGGAACACTGATAGGTGGGCGCCTGTTTGACCGCGCCGTGCGCTCCCGCACAGGTAGGGTCCTCGGGCCGCCCGCAATCCTGTTCATGATCGCGAGTCTGACGACGACCGCTGCGTTGCTCGCGCCGGTCGGGTGGCTTTCTATCCTCCTTTTCGTCCCCGGTATGTTGTCCTTCGCGTTTTTACTCCCCTGGTGCTTCGGCGCTGCCCACTTGGTGGCAGGCAAGGGCAAGGAGGCGATGGCGACGAGCCTTGCGATGATCGGCTCCGGTCTTCTGGGGCCTGCACTCGGCCCCCTTGTCGTCGGCATGATCAGCGATGCGGCGACAGCGGCGCAGGTTCCCAACGGTCTTGGGCTCGGTCTGCTCACCGTCCCAGTCGCAAGCATCCTGACCGGCATCGCCATGCTGATCGCAAACCAGCGTATTGCTGCCTCGCTCCGGCGGCCGTGACCGCCGAAGGGCCACGGTCGTAATCCCCAAGCTTTCACAATTTCTGCGAAAGAGAGGTTCTTTCAATGTCCGAACCGGTAACGCCCGTCGCACCGTCTTGGCGCTCGCCGCCCCAGCGTCACCAGGTCCGCGGCCATGTCCCCTTGTGGCCGCATCGGCGAACTGGAGGATGTAGTCATGGCCATCGCCGTCTTGTGCACGGGCGACGGCGAGTGGATCAACAGCCACCTCTTCGCCAACGGAGGCTTCTTCTGATCGGCCGGGGCTGGTTTCGCGCCGCCGTGTGGCGCCGCAACGAGACGGACGATCAGCAACGCAACGCGGGCAATAACCAGGAGAAACTGCATGGTTGAGTTGGTCGTCAATGGAAAGCCATTGAGCGTCGACGCAGAGGTCGACAAGCCCCTCCTCTGGGTGCTCCGTGAAGATCTCGGGCTGCTCGGCCCGAAATACGGATGCGGCATTGCCCAATGCGGGGCTTGCCGGGTCCTCATCGACGGAAAGTCCACTCCCTCCTGCATGACGCCAGTCGGTTCCATCGCGGGCGCTTCGGTGGTGACTGTTGAGGGGCTAACGCAACCGGGCGGCATGCTCTCCGTCGTGCAGCAGGCTTGGATCGACGAGCAGGTGCCACAATGCGGATTTTGCCAACCCGGCTTCATCGTCGCCACCACGGCGCTGTTGGAAGCGACCCCGCGACCGACCGACGCCGAGATCGATGAGGCGATCACCAATATCTGCCGCTGTGGGACCTACCCGCGCATCCGCCGCGCGATCCATCGCGCCGCCGACATGTTGGCCGAGCGCTAAGGAGACAGTCATGGCCCGTTTTCTCTCCCGTCGCGGCTTCCTGATCACCGGCGCGGCCCTTGGCGGCACCGCCCTTGTCGCCGCCGTCGGCGGCGTCGGCTATCTCGCCACCGTCGATGTCGACGGCCTTCATGGCCATCTCGACGGCGAGCGGGCCGCTCTCAATGCATTCCTCGTCATCCAGAGCGACGGCCGGGTGGTCGTCAATGTTCCGCGCACCGAGATGGGCCAGGGCATCCATACCGGCCTTGCCATGGTGGTGGCCGAAGAACTGGATATCCCTTTCGACGACCGCATTATTGTCGAATTCCCGACGGAGGCGCATCCAGCCTATTCCGTGTGGTTCAACATGCTGCAGATCCGCCCGGAAGAGGCGTCCGGACCGGTTGTTTGGGTAGGTCGGCGCGTGCTGGGGCAACTGGGCTTCATCGCCACCGGAGCGTCAGGCTCGACGATGGGTATGTGGCACCCGATGCGCGTGGCCGGCGCTTCGGCCCGCCACATGCTGCTGGCGGCGGCGGCGGCGCGGCTGGATGTGCCGGCCGCGGAGCTTGCCACCGCCGACGGATTTGTTCGCCATGTGTCGTCCGGCCAGAGGCTGTCCTACGGCGAGCTTGCCCGCGAGGCCGCCCTCCTGCCACCACCCGATCGCCCAGCGCTGAAACCCGCCTCTGAATGGCGGATCATCGGCCGCTCGCAGCCGCGGGTCGATCTGCCTGCCAAAGTGCGGGGTGAGCCGGTCTTCGGCATGGACATCGCTCTGCCTGACATGGTCCATGCCGCCATTCGGCATGCGCCGGTCTTCGGAGCCAAGGTGGGCCGCGTCGTTAATGAGGCCGAGGTTCGTGCTGCGCCCGGCGTGCGTGACGTCGCCGTCATCGAGGGGCAGAAGGTGGCTGTGGTCGCGGCTTCATGGTGGCACGCCGAGCAGGCCGCCTGGCTTCTCGATATCGAGTGGACCAAGACCGATGCGGACGGTGTCAGCAGCACCGAGATGTCAGCGCGACTTGGATCCGCGCTCGCAAGCACGACCCCGTACGAGCATGTCAACGAAGGCGACACCGGTTCCGTAATCACAAATGCTTCGACGGTGGTCGAGGCGGATTACACGGTGCCATTCCTTCCCCATGCCTGCATGGAGCCGATGAATGCGACTGTTTTCGTCCGCGACGACTTGACCGCAGAGGCCTGGGTCTCCTCGCAATCGCCGATGGCCGTCCGGCAGGGCGTTGCCCGTGGCGCGGGGTTGGCAGGAGTCGAGCCAACCTCGGTGACCTGCAACATCACCATGAACGGCGGCGCCTTCGGCCGGCGCAGCGATCAGGACGTAGTGGCCGAGGCAGCTTTCCTCGCGGCGCGGCACCGTGGGCGGCCGGTCAAACTGATCTGGTCGCGCGAGGAGGACATCGCACGCGGACTATTCCGCAGCCATGCAGCCGCCCGACTGCGCGCTGCCCTCGGGCCGGACGGCCTGCTGGTTGCCTATGACGCGCTAGTCGCGACGCAATCAGTCATCGAATCGGTCGCCAGCCGCAACCTCCCCGTCAACCCCGGCCCCGATGGGGATCGCATTTCGGTCGAGGGGTTGGACAAGCTGCACTACGCCGTCCCCAACCGGCGGATCCGCAGCCAGCATGTGCCGAGCCACATGCCGATCCACTTCTGGCGGTCGAACGGCTTCTCGTTCAACACCTTCTTCACAGAAAGCTTCATCGATGAGTGCGCCCTGGCTGCTAAGGCGGATCCTTTGGCCTATCGCAGGGCACTTCTTCGAGACAGCCCGCGCCACCTCGCCGTGCTCAACCGCGTGGCCGAGTTGGCCAAATGGGGCACCCCTATGGCGCGAGGTCGCGGGCGCGGCATCGCCATCGAGGAGTGCTATCGCAGCGTCGTGGCGCAGGTTGCCGAGGTGACGGTGGCCGCAGACGGTGAAGTCACAGTGGACCGCGTCTTCTGTGCAATCGATGCGGGGCTCGCAATCAACCCCGACGCTGTGATCTCCCAGATGGAGGGCGGCATCAGCTTCGGCGTGACGACCGCGCTGATGAGTGCCATTTCGCTCGATGCCGGCGCCGTCGCGGAATCGAACTTTCACGATTTCCCTATGCAGCGTCTGGCCAACGCGCCGGCGATTGAGGTCGCGATCGTCGATAGCGGCCTGCCGCCGGGCGGGGCGGGCGAGCCGGGGATCGTGCCGGTCGCCGGCGCGATCGCCAACGCCATCCACGCAGCCACGGGCCGGCGGATACGATCGTTACCGCTGGCCGTCACCGAGACCGTGGACGAACGCCGAACCCGGACGGTTTTGCCCCCCGTCCCGACGTGAGGCGTGTGTGCTCGCCTCGGATCAGGAAAGCTCATGCTCGACGAGCCGACCAGAATTGCCACTGATCCTGTCTATCTGCGGGCGGCTCCAGAGTCACCGGAGGCGGCTCACCTCCCTTCAGGTCGCGCGGTCCACATCCGGCGAAAGCTGCCCCAGTCATCGATCGAAGAGGAATGGAATTATGGATTTTGATCCGGTAGCAGCCATCATGGCGTGGATCGGCGCGTATGGGCTTCTTGGTCTTTTCGCCATCGCACTGGCCGAGCGCTTCGTGCCGGTCATCCCATCCTACGGGCTGCTGCTTGCAATCGGAATCGGCGCAGCGGACGATGCCTGGTCGCTGCCCGCTGCATTCCTTTCAACGGTCGCTGGCGGTATGTTCGGCTGCGCAGCCTTGTTCTACACCCTGCGTAGGTTGGGCACCACGCGGTCCGTGCGCCTCCTGAACAGAGCTGGGCGGATCTTCGGAATGTCAGTCGATCGCATTGAGCGCGGGACTTCGTCATTCCGCCGGAACCAGGCAACGCTTGCGTTCGCTCTCCAACTCGTCCCCACCGTCCGCCTGTTCGCTCCGGCCTTCGCCGCCATTCTGCGCGGAAGGTCACGAAGCGTGCTCGTGGCATCGGCCGCCGGCATTGCCGTCTGGAACGGGCTGTTCATCGGCATCGGCTTCTACGCCTCCCACACGATCGAGACGGGGAACATGACGGTCCTCGCTTTGGCAGCCCTGGGCTGCCTGCTCGTTGCGGAAGTAGCCCTATTCTGGCTCGCACGATGGGTTCGCGCCCGTAGCAGACGGGTGCGCGCGCTATGCCAAACCTGATGACATCTGGCGGGGGCGCGCAATCGACAATGCCACAAGCCCAAGAACATTCGGGGTGATATCCAATGAAACAGCAGCGTATGGCCGAGACGTTCGGCTTCTTACGAGCCTGGCTTAAGAATCCTCTACGCGTCGCCGCCGTCGCGCCGTCGGGACGGGCGCTGGCCAACCTCATCACCTGCGAAATCTCGCGCGACACCGGGCCGGTGATCGAGCTTGGCCCCGGCACGGGCGCATTCACACGCGCCTTGATCGCCCGTGGCGTCAGAGAGGAAGACCTAACGCTGATCGAGTTCGGGTCCGAGTTCGCCGCTGCGCTCCATTTCCATTATCCAAGAGCACGCACGCTTTGGATGGATGCCGCCCGCCTGCGTACGATCGACCTCTTCGACGGGATGCTAGCCGGCGCCGTGGTCAGCGGCCTGCCTGTGCTGTCGATGCCGCCCCGTAAGGTGATCGCGATCCTGACCGGCGCATTCCGCAAGATGAGGCCGGACGGCGCCTTCTATCAGTTTACCTACGGACCGCGTTGTCCGGTTCCGCTTCGATTAATGGACCACCTCGGGCTCCAGGCGGAACGGATCGGTGGCACGCTCGTCAACCTTCCTCCGGCGGCTGTTTACCGGATCAGACGCACGCCTTCCGATCATTTCCACCGTGATCGCGTCTCATTGAGGCAGCACGAGCCATTTGGACAACACTGGAAAGGCGCGAACGGAGCTCTGATTTGTCCGAGCTGGCGTCTTGGAGCGGGCAACTGCGCAACAACCTTCATGTCGCCGCGAGTGGCGTGTCCTGCCAACCTGTGAAGCACGCGGTTTTAGCCATTGAGCGGATCGGCCGCTTTCGCGACCGATTTACCGATAGGGACGGCACGGGCGGCGATGTCGAAATTCGCTAGGGTATTTCCGTCTCGATGAAGGAGGCAAGAGCTGCACCTTGCCTCCTCCTAAAATCTTACAGGTCCAGCTGTGATTTATGTCTTAGGCCGAATCCCCGCAGGCTCTGGGAAATTGAAGGTTCCCCCTCGAGCCGCTTTTCTGAACAGCAACATGCGACGCTCTCCATAAGGGACGCTCTTCGCCCTTGATCCGCGAGAGCGTCTACTAACCGAAGTTGAAATCTCATTGGCCCGTCCGAGCACGAGCTGTTGCTTGTGCCGCCCGGATCAACCCCTGGTACTGGGTATCCTTGCCGGGATACCAAGGCATTCGTGCAATATCGGCGAAACCTGGGAGCGTCTCCATATGCTGCACCATGCGCCCGCGCATCGCCTCGTCGGGTAGGGGACCGTACATGGCCTGGACATTGTCCTCGGCATGCTCCGGATTGGAAGTACCACATAGCACTGTCGTGACCGCTGGATGGCCCATGACCCATTTCAGGAAGAACTGCGCCCAGGTGGCGGCTTCGAATTCCCGCGCGAAGTCCGGTAGCGGGCGACCTTCGACCACCTTCATCAGACGCGCCTTTTCGAGCGGAAGGTTGATGAGGACCCCGACCCCGCGATCGGCGGCGGCCGGTAGCAGGCGGCGCTCGGCGCTGCGGTTGAAGATCGAATAGTTGGTCTGAACGAAATCAACACCGCCACGCTCCACGAGTTCGGTGAGCTGATCCTGGGGTCCGGATTCATGGTGAGTCACGCCGACGTAGCGAATGCGACCTTCCTTCTTCCAGGCGTGCATGAGGGGCAGGACCACCGGTGCGTTGACGATGCTATGGCATTGCATGAGGTCGATCGTGTCGCGCCAGATGCGCAGCCTCGACTGCTCGAAACTAGCCACAGCATGGCTCTCGTCGCCGAGATATTCGCCGGTCGACCAGATTTTATTGGCGACGAAGATCTCGAATGCCTCCGGAGTACCCGCAAGGAACGCGCCAACAGAAACTTCCGCCGATCCGTAGAGGGGCGACGTGTCGATGACCCGACCGCCGCCCGCGACGTAGCGCCGAAAGACCTCGCCGAGGCCGCTGCGGTCGTCACCCGGGCGGGCGTCAAAGGTCAGGAAGGTGCCAAGACCGAGTGTGGTGAGGGTCTGCTGCGTTTTCGGAATCGTTCGTGTTCGTGCGGATTTCGGGGCAGCCGTCGCCGGCACGCCCGTCTGGCTCTGGGCGTTGACACCACCGGGAATGAACGGTGTTGCAGCCAGTATGGTGGCCCCTGTGCCTAGAGTACCGATGAAGCCGCGCCGGCTTACACCGGAATTCTGCTGTTCGCTCATGCAATAGTCTCCTTCATTGAAAGCTTGCCTTAGGCACGGACCTCTGCGCATCGCGGGCTGGGTGGCCGAACCACCTAGAACAGACCTTCGATGCGGATCGGCGGCTCTCGAAGACGCCGCCCAGTGGCATGAGAGATCGCGTTTGCGCGCACGACGGCTAGGTCACTGCTGCTAAGCGACGTGCGATGACCGCTCCGACCCGCGAGGAGCCGATGGCGCGGCGCGTTTGGATGGCTGGCATACCCGTTGTTCAGACCACAAAGTCGAATCGTGCGAACTGACCGTCGCCTGCGGGGCTAATGGTCATGAGCAGCGTTTCGTCGAAGATCCGGTCGCGCGCATTGCCCGGCTCGCCTGGGAAAAACAGCTGCGTTGTCAGGACAACTCCGCCCGGACGCTGAACCCGGAAATGAAAGTGGCGCGTGCGTCCCGGATACAACGCCGGCACCACGGTATTGAACCACCAGCGTCCCTGCTCGTCGGCGAACTGATGCCCGCGCAGGCGGAAGCCCAAACGATCGTACTCGCCGTTTTCGTCCGCCTGCCAGATTTCGACGAGGCTACGCGACGTGGGGCGACAGCGATCATCGAGGACGTAGCCGGCCACGGTAATGCGGTCGCCGCGGGGCGCCTCCAGATATAGATCCTGTTTCAGAGGTGAGTTCGGCTTGAAGAACGGGCCGGCCTCGCGGGCAGGCGTCGGTTCATCTCCATCGGTGCAAGCGCGCGTCAGCGGCAGCGACGGCGCCTCCTGTCCGAAAGCGACCGCTTCGGAAAGCGGCACGAGCGGCATGGCGAGAAAACCCGAAAGAAGTGCACGCCTTGATGTCGTCATTGCGGGGCCTCCGTTGCTCACCGAATTAGAACTGCCAACTGACCGGGACCCAGGCATAGGCCGTGTCGGTCTTGAGTATGCGACCAAGACCCGGGAATGGATAGTGGAAGCCGAGAACGAGAAGCCGGTCTGCCGCCGCCATGTCGAAGATGCGGCGGCGGGATGCGAGTGCGGCGTCCTTGTCGCGATCTGGCCCAGGCGTCCATGGCCGGTCGACATTGACGATCGGGTGGTAGGCGAGATCGGCGGTCAGCAGGAGCTGATCGCCCCCCGATTGAACAAGGAAGTTTGCCATGCCGGGGGTGTGGCCGAATGCTGGAAGCGTCGTCAGACCGGGTACGATCTCCGCGCCGGCTTCATACAACTCGATCCCGTTGGTGACCGGTTCCACGCTCCGCTTGATGGCCGCTGCGAAATTGCGACGGAAATCCTCGGGCACCGGCATATAGGAAAGGTCGGGATCGTTGCGGACGAAGAAGTCCCAGTCTGCCCGTGGCGCAAAGATTGTCGCGCGTGGGAAAGCCTTGCCGCCGTCCGGGGTTCGAAGGTTGCCCACATGATCCGGATGCGTGTGGGAGACCACTACGACGTCGATGTCCTCGGGCCGCAAGCCCATAGCCGCCAGGTTCTCGAATATGCGGCCACCTTGTGGTCCCATGGTCTGCCCGGCTCCGGCTTCGAGAAGGATCCGCCTGCCGTCCGCCTCGATAAGAAGCGTGTTGAGATTGAGCGTCAGGCGGTCCGCCGGCAGGAAGGCGCGTCTCAGAACCTCCTGCAATTCCGCTTCCGGCGCATCGCTGGCGTAGACTCGCGGAGGGCCGCCGATCAACCCGTCGCTCAACACGGTTGCCGAGATGTCGCCGACGCGAAAGCGGTAATGGCCGGCATTGCGTTGTTTTGCCTGCTGCGTGTCAGGTGCTGTTTGCGAGAGGACCGCAGCGGTCGGCAAAAAGAAAGCCGAGGCGCCGGTCGCGGCTGTCAGCATGATCTTGCGGCGATTGAGTGTGAGTTCGCTCATAGTTTTGATCCCGTTGATATATCTGCTGGCAGGTGCGCTTGATTTGAGCGTCGCCAGCAAGCGCCGCGATATCGCCGCCTCGCTTCTGTTTCCCAAGGATGACAGAGCTGGGGCGTGCGGATAAGCTAACGAAAATGGATCAGCCTATTAAGCAGGACTTTGCAATGCGACCGCTACGCCTAGACAGCTTAGAGATTTTTGAGGACGTCGTGCGCTGCGGCGGCTTTAGAGCCGCCGCGCTCGGCAGGGGCGTTTCGTCATCCGCCATCAGTCAATCGATCAGCGTCCTCGAGGAAGCGCTGGGCATTCGGCTGCTGAATCGAACGACACGCAGCGTCGCGCCGACGGAAGCAGGCGAGCAGCTTCTCGAACGGCTAAGGCCGGCGCTTCACGACATCAGAGCAGCGATCGACGATCTAAATCAGCTTCGCGAGCGCCCATCCGGCACCGTACGGATCAATGCACCAGGTCCGGCCGCCGACCATATCCTCTGCCCCCTGGCCTTCGAGTTCATGGAAATTTATCCGGACATCCATGTCGAAATCGTCAGCGATGCTGCGATCATTGATATCGTCGAGCAGGGTTTCGACGCCGGTGTGCGCTTCGGGAACCAACTCGCCCAGGACATGATTGCAATGCCCCTCGGTCCCGCCCTTCAATATGCCATCGTGGCCTCGCCCGATTATCTTCGCAGGCGCGGTCGCCCTGACTCGCCGCTCGATCTCCTGCAGCACGACTGCATTCGTCGCCGTTTCCCCGGCGGAACCATGGCGATGTGGAATTTTGAAAGAGACGGCGAAGAGATGGAAATCACGCCGAACGGCCGGTTGACGCTGAGTTCAGCGCAACAAGAACGGCAAGCCGCGCTAGCGGGATCGGGAATTGCTCACCTGTTCGAAGATTACGTCCGTGACGATATCGAACAAGGCAGAACTATCGAGCTGCTCAGCGACTGGAAAAAGAAATTGCCGAGTTGGTATCTGTATTATCCGAGCCGGCGGCATACGAGCGCAGCCGTGCGGGCCTTTCTCGAATACGTCCGTAACCAGAGATGGTAGTCAGAGAAGCCGGGCGGGCGGAAGAAGCCGATAAATCCGTAGATGCGGGCGAGTTCGCATCCGCCTGCATCTACCACCTTCGCCACTGTCGGCAAAACAGCTGAAGTAGCGAGTTTTGGCACCGTGACGTTTCAGCAGATCAAGTAGCTTAGGATTGACATCTGGGGCCATCATCGCACTGGCCGGCAACCGCTCGCCTCGCCGCTTCGGACACTTAGAGGCTTCATTAAGTCATAGCGACGGGACGTTATCTTTACAGGGATCTCTGCACGTCGTCACAACACTATTTCTTTTCGAGAGGGCCGCTCTTATCAAAGACTATAAGAGCGCCTCCTCCGACGCGCGCCTTACGCGCAACGTACTGTGCGGCTGGCATATTCGCTATACAGGCGCTGTTGGTTTATCGCGTCACGCTTCGGCGCAGCGCCAAACATCCGGCCATATTCGCGGCTGAATTGCGAAGCGCTATCGTAGCCGACCTGATAGGCAGCCTCTGCTACGCTTGCAGCTTCAGCCACCATCAGTCGCCTTGCCTCGAGAAGGCGAAGCTGCTTTTGGAACTGGAGTGGCGTCATCGAGGTGAGCGCCTTGAAGTGCTGATGGAACGACGACGGGCTCATTCGCGCGACCTCGGCCAGATGCTCCACATGCAGCGTCTCGGCGAAGTTCGTGTGCAGCATGGAGATGGCTTTCACGACCCGCTCAATATTCGACTCGGGTAACGCCAACCTATAGAGTTCGCCTCCATGCGGGCTGCTCAGAAGCCAGAAGAAGATTTCGCGTATGATGGAGGGGTAGAGGATCGGAACCGCTTTCGGCGTCTCCGACATCCTGACAAGACGCTGGATGCAATCCGCCAGATGTACATCGACCTGGCTCACGAACATGCAGGGACCGGGGCTGTCAGGTGGAACAGGCGGCTCATCCAATTGTTCAACCACCTCGCGCATCACCGTCACGTCCAGATCTATTGTGACGCCGATATAAGGCGAGCTGGGGCTGGCTTTGATGATCCGCCCGCTGGCCGGCAGTTCCACGCTTACGACAAGGCACTCCATACCGCCGTAGGACAGCATGTCATCGCCAAAAAGGATCTCTTTTCCTCCCTGGATCACGACACACAGCGATGGCCTGTAGATCGCCCGCATCGGCATCATCATTGCCTGACAGGAACGGACGATGTTGAAGCCGTCGATCGGCGTCGGAAACAGACCCTCACCGCCACCCTGACCCTCGATGTAGGCGGCAACCGCCGCAAGAAGCGATGACGACACGCAAGCCTCCGGTTGGCTGCGATGCCAACGAAACAGACAATCGATTTCCGGCAAGGGATCACCTTTTGCGGCAATAGGCAAGTTTCTTGAGAGTTCTGGCATTCTGTTCACGGTGCACTCCATCTAGCCTGAAGGTGCCAAACAAGCGAGGAGTTCGCCGAGCATGACAGAAACTGTTTTCAGGTCAATAGATGTTCAACCGGGTAAACTACCGGGCGTCTAGGAAAGGGGGCCAGTCTCGACTGGCCCGCTGACCGCAGACCGATGCGCCGCTGCTTTCCTCCGCCAACACAAACGGCATTGCCGCACACGCCGAACATATCGGGCGCGGCACGCCCCCGTGCTGCCTGCGCAACCTTACCGAACAAGTCTTGAAACAGCCTCAAGAAAGGAGACTTTTGAAATGTCCGATACTGATAGCTCCCGCCGCACTTTCATGGCCCTTGCGGCCGCTGCGCCTGCTGCTCTCGCGCTGACGAGCGTGGCTTCGGCCCAGACGTCCGCAGTCGGCACAGGCCCCCTGCCCGGCCCCGGTCGGGCCGCGGTCGTTACCGGCTCATCGAGAGGCATCGGCGCCGCCACCGCGAAGCGTCTGGGCCGCGACGGCTATGCCGTGACCGTGAACTACCTCACCAACCGCGACCTGGCCGCTCAGGTCGTGGCCGATATTCAGGCGGCTGGTGGTCGCGCTATCGTTCGCCAAGCGGACGTGGCAGATCCCGCAGCGGTCAAGGCGCTTTTCGACGCCAATGACGAGGCTTTCGGTGGCGTCGATGTGGTGGTCAACAATGCCGGGATCATGAATGTCGGCCCCTTTGCTCAAATGACCGACGCGGCGTTCGATCGAATGATGGCCACCAACGTGAAGGGAAGCTTCAATGTGTTGCGCGAAGCGGCTCGACGGACGCGTGACGGGGGCCGGATCATCAGCCTCAGTTCTAGCATCATAAAGACGCCTCCCCCGGCAACTGGCGCATATGCGGCCACAAAAAGCATCCAGGTGCTCTTTTCCAGCGTCCTCGCGAAGGAACTGGCCGGCCGCAACATCTCAGTCAATTCTGTAGCGCCCGGCGCAGTTGACACGCAACTCCTCCGTCAGCACGGTGAACAAGCACTCCAAGGAATCCCCGAGCAGACTCCGCTCGGTCGCCTGGGACTGCCGGAAGACATCGCCGGCGTTATCGCTCTTCTTTGCTCTCAGGACGGTGCCTGGATCGATGGTCAAAATCTATTCGCGAACGGCGGCCTAGGCTAAGGTGGAGCAACCCGCTTGCCCGTGCCGACGAAGCCGCTAAGCGCCGTCCCCGATGGCACAAGCTGAATGCAATCAAAATCGGATCAGAGGGCCACTGCACCCGGTCTCGAAGGTCCGCAAAGGAGATCGCTGGATACCCCCATCAGCTGGCGGTCTCCAAAGCCACCGAAGACCGTTTCCCGATACGAGGCTTCGGTGGCTCCATCCCATCGCAACGAGTAGAGACGAAGCTTGTGGGATTCGACTGGCGACTGCATTCGGGCCTTGATCAACGCCTATGGCACCATAAGTCGACCTTGCCGTTTTACCCTGGAGTGCTTCATGCTGATGCTACCGTAAAGGTCAATGTCTTGACCTTCCGTACGGGCTCGCCGAGCGCATAGAGGCGTATGACTCAATCTATATCCTTAGACATGGTATACGGCTAAGCGCGCAGCCCTGGAAACTTGTCAATCTTGATAGGACTGAAACAAACCCCTTTGTTTCGCCAAGTACCTGATAATTCATCTATCGTTGATGTCCGAAACGGAACGAATTCCCATGGTCAGATCGCCGCGGCAAGGCGGCGGGGATCACTCCCAATGGGTGGCTCTCGGTGGCAGCCCGTTACTACCGTGAGGTCGCAATTATCCGCTCGTTGGAACAATCCGACTCCCATCACTTCCAGAACCGCCGATCTGGTTGTTGGCTTGGTTAGCGGCCCTTGCCTCTTCGGCGACAAGCCCTGTGAACACGCCGAGATCGAGAGGAGCTCTGCGTGCCGGCGTTCTTCAGAGTGAACTGTCCGAAATGCGGCCCGTTTGATATCGCCCCGATTTCAGTCGTCCCTGTCCAGCATAAGGATGACGGCGTCGCTGCTCGAATTTCCCTGGAAGTGGCCGACCTAGCTTGGCGAGACACGCGAGCTTGATCGCCGGTCTACACGGTTGACACGATCTACGACATTATGGCCCTGCCAGAAAGAAACCCGTTCGCGTGATTTGATCTCTACTCCGCAGGCACGTCCGCGGTCGAGTGAGAGCGAGGTGATCTCGAGGTTCTGATGCTAGCCAGAGTTCGCATTGCAACGTACAACATCGGGATGAAGAATATGCCTAGAAAAGTCGCGGAGATCATGCCACCCATCACCCCGATACCGATCGAATTCTGACTACCAGCGCCGGCGCCTGAGGCGGTTGCCAGTGGCAAGACCCCCAAGATGAACGCGAAGGAGGTCATAAGGATGGGTCGGAGGCGTTGACGCGAAGCCTCGATTGTCGCTTCCAGAAGACTCCTCCCCTTCGACTCCTCTGATGTCGCAAATTCAACGATCAGGATCGCGTTTTTTGCTGTAAGGCCGATCGTCGTAAGTAGCCCGACTTTGAAGTAAACGTCGTTCAGCTGGCCGAATTGCGTCGCTGCTATCAGGGCCCCTAAAATGCCCACCGGAACTGAGAGCATGACGGAGAATGGAATTGTCCAGCTTTCGTAAAGCGCAGCGAGTGCCAGAAAAACGACAACCACCGAGATGATGTAAAGCTGAAGAGCTTGATTGCCTGCAAGCCGCTCCTCCGCTGAAAGGCCAGTCCATTGATGGGAAAAACCCTCCGGCAGATCGTCAACCATGCGATCGATTTCCTCCATCGCTTGACCAGAGCTCACTTCGGGAGAGGGAGAACCCTGCAGCTGCACCGCTGAGACACCATTATATCGCTCCAGCCTCGGCGAACCAAAGCTCCATTGTCCGGTCGAGAAGGACGACAGGGGAACCATTTCACCTAGGTTATTGCGGATATGCCACCTCTCGAAATCCGCCGGCTGCATGCGAAATTCCGCGTCGGACTGCACATAGACGCGCTTCACGCGGCCACGGTCCAGGAAATCGTTGATGTAAGTGCCTCCCCACGCCGTAGTCAGCGTCGTGTCGATATCTGAGAGCTGGATGCCCAACGCGCTCGCCCGGTCACGATCTATGGACACGGAGTATTGGGGAGTATCCTCCTGCCCGTTTGGACGAGTCCCCGTCAGTCCTGGATTTTGCGAGGCGGCACCCAACAGTTGGTTACGAGCAGCCATGAGCGCTTCGTGGCCGGCATTGCCAGTGTCGCGGAGAAAGAAATCAAAACCGCTATTGTTACCGAAACCTTGGATCGCAGGGGGAGCAAGCGCGACCACACGTCCATCGGGTATCTTCGCAAAAGCGACCATGGCCCGTTGCGCAATCGCCGCCGCCCTGGATTCCGGGGTCTGCCGTTGCTCAAAATCCTTAAGGGCCACGAATACGGTTGCGACGTTCTGGCCTTGCCCGCCAAAACTGAAACCCACCGAGCCAAATATCCCGTCAACGTAATCACGTTCCTTCGTTAAGTAGTGCTCGATCACCTGATCAAGAACCCGCCGGGTTCGATCAGCCGTTGCGCCAGGTGGCAGCTGAACCGCGGTCACGAGGCGTCCTTGATCCTCTTCCGGAAGAAACGCAGACGGCAGCCTCGCGACCAGAACGCCAACGGCAGCCGCGACGGCGATGAACATGACGAGGCCAATAACAATGCGGCGAAGCAGGGCGGCGGTGGCACGTTGATAGACACTGGTGAAGCCAGCAAATCCTGCATTGAACAATCGAAAAGGTAAAGCCTTCGCCACTCCGTGCTTTGGTTTGCTGAGCAGCGAGGAGCAAAGAGCTGGTGTCAGCACCAGCGCGACAAGAACAGAAAGGACCATTGCCGTGACAATTGTCACTGAAAACTGCCGGTAGATGATGCCGACGGAGCCCGAGAAGAACGCCATCGGAATAAACACCGCGGCAAGAACGGTTGTGATCCCTATGAGAGCGCTGCTGATCTCGCCCATCGACTTGATTGTTGCCTCGCGTGGGCCGAGATCCTCTTCCTCCATCACGCGCTCAACATTCTCGACAACGACGATGGCGTCATCCACCAGCAGGCCGATCGCAAGCACCATTCCAAACATCGTCAGGGTGTTGATGGAATAGCCGAATAGCCCCAAGACGGCGAATGTCCCCAGCAGCACGACTGGAATGGCAAGCGTGGGAATGATGGTGGCTCGGATATTCTGCAGGAACATGTACATGACAACGAAGACGAGCACGACGGCTTCGATAAGGGTTACCACCACACCTTCGATTGACAATCGCACGAATGGCGATGTGTCGAATGGGTAATGTACATCGACATTGACCGGGAAAATCACACGTTGCCGCTCGATCTCGGCACGTATTCCTTCGGCCGTCTCCAGCGCGTTCGCCCCGGACGTGAGTCTGAAACCGATCCCTGCAGCAGGCATGCCGCTGTACGTGCTTGAATTGGTGTAGCTCTCGGCTCCCAGCTCAACCGTCGCAACATCGTTCAGGCGGATCACGGAACCGTCAGCAGCGCTATCTAGGATGATCGCCTCGAACTGCTCTACGGTTTGCAGACGGCTACCGGCCGTCACCGTCGCGTTGAGTTGCTGGCCACGTCTTTGCGGTAGGGCTCCGAGTTGCCCTGCGGAGACCTGAGTATTTTGTGCGCGCACCGCCTGCGTCACGTCGCTCACCATCAACCTGTGCTGAGCCAACTTGTCGGGGTCAAGCCAGATGCGCATTGCGTAACGATCCGAGCCTAGAAGCCGTGCCTCACCAACGCCTGGTACACGTCGCAACGTGTCCATAAGGGAAGTATCAATGAAGTCGGCGATATCGTTCCCGTTTAAACTTCCGTCCGAAGACGCGAAAGCTGCAATCAGGAAAAAGCTTGCGCTCGATTTCGAGACAGTCAATCCGCTATCCAGGACCGCCTGCGGCAACCGCGCCTCAACGAGCTGAAGATTGTTTTGCACCTGCATTTGCGCAACGTCGGGATCGGCCTCGCTGGTAAATGTCAGCGTGATCGAAACCTCTCCGGTCGCCGCGGAGCTCGACGAGATGTAGTCGACGCTGTCGATCCCGGTCATGCCTTGTTCGATTACCTTTGTAACCGAATCCTCAACCGTCTTAGCGTCAGCTCCGGGATAGTTTGCGGTAATTCGAACGGCCGTCGGCGCGATCTGCGGATATTGGGATATCGATAACGTCGGGATCGACAGAGCCCCCGCCATCATGATTGCCATGGCAAGGACGAATGCAAAGATAGGCCGTTCGATGAAGAAGCGGGACATAGAGGTATCTCCTACTGAACAGCCGAGGACGGCGAGCTTGCTGGAGCGCGGGCGTCACGCATTGGCTCGCGCGGCGATGCGGGTGCTTCCGAAACGTTTCGCACCTCGCCCGTGTCATCTTCGACGACTACAGCCTTTATCCGAACCTGCTGTCCCACTGCCGCTCGTTGAAATCCCTCCACAACAACACGATCACCCTCGGCCACACCATCAGTGACAAGCCAGTTGTTCCCGACAGTGCGATCAACGCTAAGAATACGCTCCTCAATCTTCATCCCGTCGGTTACGAATCTGGCGGTTGCTTGTCCGCGGGGATTACGGGAGACAGCGCGTTGTGGCACGAGGAAACCGTTTTCGACAAAGCCCTCTTCAACCAGTGCACGCACATACATACCCGGCATCAGGATTCCTTCCGGATTGGGAAAGACGGCGCGCAGCGAAACCATGCCGGTTGATTGCGACACTGCTGATCCAGAAAACTGCAATTTGCCAGGATGCGGATATCGCGCGCCGTCCTCGAGCTTGAGCTCGACCGGTACAAATTCACCGTTTGATCCGATGTCATTTGATGATCGCGCTCTATTCAACGCGAGAAGGCTAGCACTCGACCTCACAAGATCGACATTGATGATATCGTGTCGGCGAATAACAGTTAAAGGGGTCGCTTGGTCCTGTGTGACAAGCGCGCCTTGAGTAACGGTCGAAGCGTCCACGCGCCCATCAATCGGCGCTACGATCGTGGTATAGCCAAGCTCGATGCGGGCCGTTTCCAGCGCTGCTGTTGCCGCTGCAACGTCCGCCTCCGATTGGAGCAATTGAGTGCGCGCCTCGTCAAGCTCCTGCTGGCTGACCGCATCATTTACGCTCAGCCTCTGGTAGCGATCAAACCTGGCCCGAGCGCTCGGCACGGCGCTCTCAGCCCGTTGCAGGGCAGCCTGCGCGTTTCGATAGGCGGCCTCAAAGGGAGTTGGATCGAGTTGGTACAGGACATCTCCGGCCTTGACGAAACCGCCTTCCTCGAAAACTCGCTCGCGGATCGTGCCTGTCACTCGAGGTCTGACCTCAGAGATCAGATGGGCATTTGTTCTTCCCGGTAATTCACGCTTGAGCGTGACCGCCCTCTGCTGCAGTTTCTGAACGCTTACTTCCGGAGCTTGACCCTTGGCCTGCTGCTGGGCCGCGACTTCGGCGTTGCAACCTTGAAGGCCGAAGGCCCCCCATAGAACAAGTATCAAAAGTGGGATTGTTCGGTAACGTCGGATCATTCGAGACACCATGTAATTAGGGGCGGGAAGCCCGACGCGAGCGTTGCTCTCATGGGCAGTCAGGGAAGGGTAACGGGGAGATGTCGCGCTGATGTGCCGGAAATCCCCGTAAATGTATCAATGTGTGATCGAGCCATCACGAAGGAAGCCCGAACCGCATCGATAATGTTGCGATGCGGCAGTTTGCGACAATTTCCCTGTTTTGCGGCACACGCGTGCGACAAACGCCTTCTATGTTTGGATGCGTCCAGGAGACGCTATCGAAACTGAAGGAGAAACTCATGACCAGGATCGTCCTATCCACCGCTATCGCTGCACTGCTGGCTTCGGCCACGTTCGCCGTCCCGGCACTTGCCGAGGGTGATTATTATGAAGGCGCATCCAAGAGCGGCGGCGCTTCGCCGCGCTCTGCCAATCCTCTGCGGGCCGACAGCACCAGGACCTTCGGTTATCCGAACCAGTCCGGCCAGTCGGTGTTTGGCAAGACCACCCGCGATGATCGTCGCGCGGTCGACAGCGGCGACTATTATGAGGGCGCCAACCGTCCGAACTAACAGCTCGCAGTTCATTCAAGGCACCGTCCGCGGCAAGGTCGCAATATTGCCGCGGCGGCCCCTCTTCGGTCTGAACAGAATTCAGGCGGATGAGCGGGAACCCAAGTTATCAGTTCCGCTGAATTACCGTCTCGGAAGTTCATGGGTAGGGCCGATCCCCGTCGCAGCCTGGGGCGGTTGAACAACTTCCTCGGCGCGATATGCCGGCCCTCGCCTAAATATGCGCTCGAAGGCCCGTCAAAGGGCATTGGCGTTGCACGACAGACACCGGAACAGCGATCATGCCCTGAGACTGAAGGCATCGAAGCCAGCAGATTACATTGCTTCTGGAGGGAGGCGATTGCTGAAGTTGGATGGCGGCTTTCCGCATAGGTGGCTGGCCCGGCCCCTTTCGACACGACCTAAAAGAAATATGACAGCTCCTGCCCGCTTCACGTTTGGTGCCGAGGCCACACTTCATCACGACCGCTATCGAATCGGAAACTGGGTCACAGAAGATGCTCGATCCGAACCGGCAATTCCCGCAGCCGCTTGCCGGTTGCATGAAAGACTGCATTCACGATAGCTGCCGATGCGCCGACCATTGCCACCTCGCCCAGTCCCTTAACACCTACGCTATTTGCTACGGGGTCGGGTTCATCGATGAAGTCGACGTCGATCTCCCCAATATCGGCGTTCACCGGCACCACGTAGTCGGCGAGATCATTGTTAAGGAAGCCGCCGAAGCGCGGATCGACCTCGGTTGCCTCACGAAGTGCTGCCCCGAAGGCCCACACGACGCCCCCACGCACCTGACTGACCGCCGTGCGCGGGCTGACCACACGTCCGCAATCGGCGACACTTACCACGCGCGGCATCCTGATGCGCCGGGTGGTTGGCTCGACCTGGACCTCAACAAAATGGGCAATGTAGCTCATTGCGGTAAAATCGGGAAAAGTCGGGCCGGCAATGGCATATTGCCCCCTGCGCAACCGTTCCAGTGCTGCGGCATCCTGACCGGGTCCGAGCAGCGAAACCTCGACAGTTAAAAACGGGCGGCGTATGGCGGCGAGCTGCTGATGAATGGTTCCAGAAACCTGCCTTCCTGCGAGCAGTTCGGATATCGCCGCGCGCATCCGCTCGACAGCGAGTGCTGCAGTCGGCACCACGCTGAATGTTCCCCAGGACCCGGCGGTGATCTGTTGGGGAGCCGCGGTTGTGTCGCCAAGGACAATCTCGAGCTTTGCCGCGTCAATCTCCAGAGCGTCGAGCAGTACGGCGCCAATCGCCGTTTTGATACCCTGGCCAAATTCGTGGTGCGTTGTCGTGAAACGCGTCGTGCCGTCCGCACCGATGCGGAGCGTCGCCACGGTCGCGGTGACCAGGGCGGGATAGATGCCGCTCGCAACACCCCAACCGACCAGCGAGCCATCCGCGGCCCGCATGGATCCGGGCTTGGGCGTGCGTTTCGACCAGCCAAAGCGCTGGGCGCCGCGGCTGAGGCATTCATTGAGATGACGGGACGACAATGGCCGGCCGTTCTGGGGATCGACGCGGGTATCGTTAGCGATGCGGAAATCGACCGGGTCCGCGCCAAGGCTACAGGCCAATTCATCAACCGCGCATTCAAAGGCGAAGCAAGCCGGATGCTCGTGTGGTGCGCGCATATGCCCAGGAGGTTGGGTGTCGATCCTGTAGTCCAAGCCGCCACCATAATAGTTTCGAATGCCGTACAAGCGTGTAGGGCCAGCATGATAATCGGGCGGAAAGGTGCCTCGGCGGGACTGCTGCTGATCGGCTACATAATGTACGCCCGTCATTTTTCCCGCAGCATCGGCTCCAAGCTTGATGTGGTGCGTGCTGTTCGGCCGGAACTTGGCAAGGTGAAATATCTGGCCCCGCGGGGTGACTAGCTTGACCGGCCGTCCGAGCAACATAGCTGCCCGGGCGATGATGGCCGTTTGCTGCTGTACCCAGCCCTTTTGACCGAATGCACCGCCGACCGAGGAGCTCTTGACGTCAACAATGCCCGGGTCGATCCGCAGGATCCGCGCAACAACCTCCTTGATCCCACTGGCGAACTGGGTCCCTTCATAGATGATCAGCCGGCCATCCGCCCAGACAGCGGTCGTGGAAATCAGCTCGATCGGGTTGTGATGCTGGGCTGGCGATTCATATTCGACATCCACCGTCATGGTAGCTTGCGCCAGAGCGGCTCCAGCATCGCCGAAAGCAGTTGGTCGCGCCTCCTCCCGGACTGCGAGCGCGCTGCGCTTGGTGGCCGCGAACGGCTGTGTCTCAAATGTCGCCGCGACGTGCTCAGCTCCCTCGGTCGCCGCCTCCAACGTCTCGGCGACGACCAGCGCGATCGGCTGGCCACGGAACGCGATGTCTCGATGAAGGGTCGGCGGGGCGTCGGCGTTGGGGAAGCGCACCGGCTCGGGTGGCGGCGGAAAATCGTCTGGCGTCAGTATACGCACCACGCCCGGCACGTTGATGGCATCTTCGACCTGGAGGGTCGCGATACGGCCTTTGGCCACCACCGATGGTACGAGCATTGCGTACAGCATTCCCGGCACGGGAATGTCGGCGGCATAGGCCGTTACGCCCCGAACCTTGTCAAAAGCGTCAATTCTCGGCCGGTCCTTGAATGGTGTGGTGGTCATGAGGTCCTCCTTAAAGCAGATGTTCGATGCGGATGGGCAACTCGCGTATCCGTCTGCCCGTCGCATGGAAGACGGCGTTGGCGACGGCCGCTGAAATGCCCACCATTGAGACCTGGCCCAGTCCCTTGACCCCGGCAGGATTTGCGAGGGGGTCCGGCTGGTCGATCAGGCCGATCTCGATCTCGCCGATGTCAGCATTCACGGGCACCACATAATCGGCCAGGTCTTCATTGAGGTAGCCGCCGTAGCGCGGGTCGATCTCAGTCGCTTCGCGCAGGGCATGGCTCAGGCCCCAGACTACCCCACCGTACACCTGGCTATGAGCAGTACGCGGGCTTATCACGCGGCCGCAGTCGGCGATGCTCACCACCCGCGGCACCCGAATGCGCCGGGTGCGCGGCTCGATGCGCACCTCCAGAAAATGGGCGCTGTAGCTGAAGGTCGAGAATTCCGGATACACGGCTTCGGCGACGGCGAAGCCGCCTTGACGCAGGGTCTCCAGCGCGGCCTGATCCTGTCCCGGCCCCACGGTCGTCACCTCAACCTGCAGAAAGGGACGGCGGATGCTTGCGAGCTTCCGGTGAAGGTTTCCCGAGACCTGCCGGCCGTCCAGCAGGTCCGCAACGGCAGCCCGCATACGCTGCGCCGCCTGCATGGCCGCCGGCACGACGCTATTGGTGCCCCAGGATCCGGCGGTCATGTGCTGCGGTGCTGCCCTCGTGTCACCGAGAGCGATTTCCAGCCGTTCGGGGTCAATATCTAGGTCTTGAACCAGCACCGACGCGATGGCCGTCCGCATGCCCTGGCCCATTTCGTGACCGGAGATGGCAAAGCGGGTATGGCCGCGCGCGTCGATCCTGAGCGTCGCGATCGCCGGTGTCGTCGCCGACTGGTAGATACCGCAGGCCATGCCCCATCCGACCAGGCTGCCGTCAGAGGCGGTCATCGACCCCGGCTCCGGCGAGCGCCGCGACCACCCGAAGCGCCGCGCGCCTTCCCTTAGGCATTCGTTCAAGAACCTCGAGGATAGGGGATGGCCATTCTGCGGATCAATGCTTGTGTCATTCGCCAACCGAAATTCGACCGGGTCGCGGTTCGTCTTATAGGCAAGTTCGTCGATTGCACTTTCGAACGCGAAGAATGCAGGCTGGGGATGAGTGCCGCGCATGTAGCCTGAATCCTGGCGATCAAGCCGGATATCGGCGCCGGTCCCAAGATAATTTCGAACGCCATACATCCGGATTACGTCCCGATGATATTCGGTGACAGCGAAATATCCGTTTGGTGACTGCTCCTGTTCGACGTGATGCTGCACACCGACGATCTTTCCGTCAACGTCCGCGCCTATGCGGATCTGATGCCGCGTACGAGCCCGGTAGGTGGCGGTATGAAAAATCTGGGCTCGCGGCTGCACGAGTTTGACCGGCCGGCCGGTCAGAATCGCGGCGCGGGCAACAAGCGCTGTCTGGCGCTGCACGGCCTTTTGCCCAAAACTGCCGCCCATCGTTGCCCCGCGTACATGGACGCGGGCTGGATCCAGCCGCAATGCCCCGGCGACGGCGCCTTTGACGAGTGAACTGGCCTGGGTCGATTCATGGATCAACAACGCGCCATCTTCCCAGACTGCGACCGTGGCGATGAGCTCAAGAGGGTTGTGATGCTGCGTTGGAGAATCGTAGGTCGACTCTACCGTCGCCGCCGCACCGAAAAGGGCTGCCGGAGCGTCCCCGAATGCGACTTCGTCCGCTGGCTGGCGCTGCGCCCCGGCACTTTCCATCACGCAGGCAAACGCCTCCGCGACGTAGGTCGGACGGATTACCTCGGCGCCTTCAATCGCAGCCTCCAGCGTTTCAGCGATAACCAATGCGATCGGCTGGCCGCGGTAGGCGATGATCGTTTCCAGAGTGGGCGGCGGCGGGGGGCCATCTTCGCTGAACGTCGGAGGTGCGGGAAAATCTTCAGGGGTTAGGACACGGACGACGCCCGGCACGCGGAGCGCCGCTTCAACGGGCAGCGAGGATAAGCTGCCTTTGGCGATGGTGGCCGGGACAGTCATCGCGTAAAGCGTTCGGGGAAGCACCAAATCGGCCGCAAATCTTGCCTCTCCCCGCACTTTGGCAAGAGCATCGACGCGGGCACGATTGGGAAAAGCGGTGGTACTCATGTGCGACCTCTTCCGGCGGCAATGATAAGGGCATCAGCGATGGTGCGGGCGCCGAGCTCGGTCTTGAAGCTGTTATGCCGCCCGGGTCGCGCATCGCGGAAGGCGGCTTGGCCGGCAGCGAGCGCGAGTTCCGGCGTGAGCCGATGGCCGATCAGAACCTCTTCGGCCTCGGATGCGCGCCACGGCCGCGTTGCCACGCCGCCAAGCGCGATCCGCGCCCCCTCCACCCGATCACCGCTCATCTCCAGCGCTACCGCAGCAGAAGTGAGCGCGAAGGCGTAGGATTCCCGATCCCTGATCTTATGGTAGGTCGACAGGCGGCCTGCCGGCGTCTTCGGCACCGTGATTGCAGTTATCATCTCGCCGGGTCCGAGGCTAAATTCAAGATGCGGCGTGTCGCCCGGCAATCGATAGAGATCGCCGACGGGCAGGGAACGTGAACCAGCCGGTCCCAAAACCTCGATGGAGGCATCCATCGCGACAAGCGCCACCGGCCAGTCCCCCGGCGATACGGCGGTGCAGGCCTCGCTGGTCCCGAGAACCGCCTGACCGCGATCGAGCCCGCCGATAGCTGCACAGCCACTCCCCGGTTCGCGCTTGTTGCAGGGATAAATCCCACCCCCCCCGTTTCGGAAGTACATGCAGCGCGTCCGCTGGAGGAGATTGCCGCCGATGGTCGCCATGTTGCGAAGCTGCTGGGAGGCCGCCTTCCACAGAGCCTCCGACAGCACCGGATAGTCGCGCCCGATTGTCGGGTCGCCTGCGACGGCACTCATCGCCGCGTTCGCCCCAAAGCGAAGCCTATCGCCGTCCGTTTCGATCCGGTCCAAGCCCCGGACAGCGGTCACGTCGATCAGATGGGCCGGCCGCTCGATCGTAAGCTTCATGAGATCATAAAGCGTGGTGCCGCCGGCAATGAAGCGTGCGCCTTCGCCGGCTTCCGCGAACGCACCGACTGCTTCTTGAGGTGTGGCCGGACGGATGTATGTGAATGGGCGCATTTTCAGCCCCTCCCCATCTTGGCAGCAGCATCTTCAATGGCCGCGACGATGCCGACATAGGCGCCGCAGCGACAGATGTTACCGCTCATGTATTCTCGGATTCGTTCGCGTGACGTAGCGTTGCCCTCAGCGACGCACGCCACTGCAGCCATGATCTGACCGGGCGTGCAGTAGCCGCATTGAAGCGCATCATGATCGATGAACGCCTGCTGCATCGGGTGTAGCGTGTCGCCTTCGGCAAGGCTCTCGATTGTGAGCACTTCCAGGCCATCGACTTTGGCTGCCAGCGTCAAGCAGGAGGCGACACGGCGGCCGTTTATGTGAACAGTGCACGCGCCGCACTGCCCGTGGTCGCAGCCCTTCTTTGCCCCCGTCAGGGCAAGCCGTTCGCGCAGCAAGTCGAGAAGGGAGGTCCTCGGATCAACCGTAAGCTCCACCGCTTGACCGTTGATCGACGTGCGAATTATCAGCGACTGATCCGCGGAGACCGGCAAAGCAGCTTGGTGAGGCCCGCTTTGAGCGCGGGCGGAGTCTGCGAAATGGCTGGCGGCGACAACCGCGACGCCTGCGATCATTGCATCCCGCCGTGATACGAGGAGTTGGTGGTCCGGGATTTCCGGGGCGACGTCAGGATCATTGCGCATTGTTGCTCCTCTCGATTGGTAGTGTTGCGGCAGAATCTGCATTGCTGGGAGGGTTCTTTCCTCCGAGCAGGTGGCGTGTTGGGATAGGAAGCCTGTAGGACAACCGCCTGAATCCACCCGATGGCGCTATCTGATTTGCCACCACCGATCGGAGCGGGTTAACTTCCGCCAAAATAAATTCCTCCAGCGAGATCTTCCAAAAGCGTAGAGCCGCTTGGCGACCAGCCCAGACTGCGGCTCGTCTCGGCACCGGATGCACGGATGTCCATCGCGGCGAAGTGATTGAACCAGCCGAAATGGTTAAGCGCGGCTTCTGCGTCGATCGGTTCGACCGGAAGGTCCAGACCGGTGCCGATTGAAGTCGCGATGTTCCGCAAGGGAATGCCTTCCTCGGCAACTGCGTGGTAGCGCGCATGGGTCGACGCCCTCTCGGCCGCCAATCGATAGAGCCGGGCCGCGTCGCGGCGATGGACGGCGGGCCACCGGTTATCGCCGTTGCCGACATAGGCCGAAAAACCCTTTGCCCGTGCGATACCGATCAGAGTTGGCACGAACGCGCGATCCCCTTCGCCATGAACACTCGGTGGCAGACGGACAATCGAGACGGGCACCCCCAAAGCCGCCACGGCATCGGCGGCAGTTTCCGAAGCAGCGCGCGGATTGGCGGCTGCGTCGGATAGAGGAACAGCGTCCGTGGCTTCGGTAACGAGCCCGTGCTTGGGCAAGACGCCGATTGCCGAAGTGACGACGAGTGGTCTATCCGAGCCGGTAAGTTCTCCGCCGAGAAATTCGATGACATCGCGATCGGCTTCGCAGTTTGCGCCAAACTGGGAAAAGTCGTGATTGAAGGCGGTATGTATCACGCCGTCAGCCCGAGCCAGCGCCGCCCGCAGGCTGTCTCGCTCGCGCAGATCGGCCGCATAGGCTTCCGCCCCGAGTGTCGCCAGCATTCCGGCCGCGGCGGCGGAACGGACCAGTCCGATCACCCGATGTCCGGCATCGACCAGATCCTTCACCACGGCCGAGCCGACAAAACCTGCTGCGCCGGTCACCAAGATACGCATAGCAATCTTCCTTTAACTGAAGGCAATCCAGCGGCCGGCGAAGACGGCGCTAACCCAGAGACATAGCGATACGGCACCTGAGAAGCGCGCGGCTCGCCTTCCAACCAGAACCGCGAGATCAACGCCCAGCCCCGCCTGCCGCAGAAGCAGCGCGTTGCCGCCGGCTGCCGCAATGATCATCATCTTGATGAGGAAAACCGGATTTTCCGCGTAGTTCGCAATCCGCACCGAGAGCAGCAACAGCCCGGTCGTCGCTGCCAAAGCGAAGCCCCGGAGCGCCATCCTCACCAGCGCCGGCAAGGCCTCATCGAATTGTGGCCCAAGGACGCGCAACAGCCGCAGGTCGACCGCGACGATCGAGCCGAGCAGGGTCCCTATACCGATGATGTGCAAGGCCGAAATTGCAGGATAAATCCACGGCACCGCGACGATCAGCCGAACAACGCCAAGGTCCTCGATCTCTTGAAACATCAAGGCTAGCATCCGTCCACCCCCGGCGCCCAGTCTCTGGAGTAGGATAGCGTCTCCCCGTCCCTCAGCCGTATCCAGGTGCTGCGCAACTGATGCGGGGGCAGACAGTTGCGAAGCGCAACCAGTGTGAGGCGATCACCGGGCTTTACCTTAGCTTCGAGGTCGTAGAACATGCGGACCGGCGAAAGTTCGACCTCACGGACCTGCCCGAGGTCCTCGGGACGAGCTGATACCGGTCCAAAATACTCGTCCGGACGGCCGAGCTGCCCGTCAGCGACGTTTGCTCGCTCGACACGGACGGAAAAGACGGGGTGCGGCGGCGAAAAGGTCGTTTCTGTGACAATGCCGGAAATGAGTATCGGCCTGGAGGCATCGTAGCGACCGGTAACACCGTGATGTGCAACCGCGCTGCCCGCCAGTCCACAGGCAAGGATGACCGCTGCAGTATGCCGCGAAAGAGTTATAGGAAACATATTATGCTCCATTGGCAACAGATGTTTCTGTCCCAGCCGATGCAAACGTAGAGGCTTGATGCAGCACGATCCATGCCATACAGTCCGCGATATCGTCGCGATCGTCCGGAAATCATATGGATCCACTTTCTGAAGTCTTGTCGCTACTCAGAACGCGCAGCTATGTGTCGTCCGGTTTCAGGGCCGGTGGCGAGTGGTCGCTTCATTTTGCGCTCAGGGACGACGTGATCAAATGCTACGCCGTCGAGACCGGCGGATGCTGGCTGGCGGTGGACGGGATCCATGAGCAGGTCAGGCTCGAAGCAGGAGATTGCTTCGTCCTTCCAAGTGGACGTCCGTTTCGCCTTGCCAGCGATTTAGCGCTCTCCCCGACGGATTCGAAGGCCGTATTCCCTCCGGCCCTGCCGGGTGGCACCGTCACGCTGAATGATGGCCGTGACCTGCTGCTCGTGGGAAGCCGCTTTACGGTGGCGGGACGGCACGCAGGCATGCTTCTGAAGATGATGCCACCGATTGTTCATATTCGGAAGGATGTGGATCAGGCAGCATTGCGCTGGTCAGTGGCGAGGATGCGTGAGGAACTCCGCGATGGACAGCCTGGTGGCGCGTTAATTGCGCAACAGCTGGCCCACATGATGCTGGTTCAAGCGCTGCGCCTGCATCTGCTGGAAGGTGTTCATGAGCCCGGCTGGTTTGCAGCACTGACCGATAGCCGTCTATGCGCCGCGATATCGGCCATGCATGCCGACCCTTCGAGGCGCTGGACCTTGCAGGAAGTTGCTGCAGAGGCCGGAATGTCACGATCCGTCTTCGCGCAGCGGTTCCGGGACGCGGCCAGTGAAACTCCCATGGAATACCTGACCCGCTGGAGGATGCTTTTGGCCGGCGAGGAACTGGAGGTTGGGCGGCCAATCTCGGCGATCGCCCCTTCGCTAGGCTATGAATCCGAAAGCGCCTTCACCAGCGCGTTCAAGCGCGTGATGGGCTGCACGCCAAGGGACTATCTGAACAAACGTAAGACTAGGCTTCCGCTTGAGGCCGCCCAGACAGGCCGCGATACCCACAGAAGGCTTCGCGGCTGAATAGGATTACACTCCCAGGCGGATCTCTCGTGCCATGGCTGTTATCCCTGCTGCCGTTAGAAGCCATTACGCCTTCCGGGAGCCGTCATCGTAGCTTTTCCTATTGCCGCGGGCTTCCCCGATCTGGCGGATACGGCTCCAATTCCGAGCTCTTCCGCCTCGTCGGCTGAGCGTTGGGGATGGGACTGGCGGGCTCGTGATTGGCGCCGGGATATCGGGTAGTTTCTTCCTGCCATTTAGCACTGTGCCCTCGTCCCAGATCCTCGCTGCCGAAACCGCGCTCGGCCTAGTCTCGTCGAGGAAGCCCTCCCTTGGTGGTTGGGGAGCGGCCCACGTCACTGAAAGGGAGGGGGCAGAGCTAAGGCTTCTCCCTGTAAAAGATCATCCCGCCGTGATGCAGCGTATCGCTGTCGACGAACTTGCCGTCGGCGGTGAAGCCGGTGTCATCCCAGTAGTCGATGTGATTGCCGGTCACGACGTAGCGGCCCAGGTAGGCGCTGCGGCGATTGCCGCGGGCCTCGTCGTAACGGCCGGTGTCGAGTAGGTCCTGGCGGATGCGGCCGTCGCCGGTGACCCACATGCCGATATAGGGATGGTTCTGTGGCTGTGCCTGGTTGTTGGGTTGAGTGGGCATGGTGTCCTCTGCCTTGGCGATATGGGCCACCACGCCGGGGGACGCGGCGATGGTGATGATGATGGCAAGGATGATCCGGAGGGGATTGCTCATGGTTTCGTTTCCTTGCTTTCCGTGTTGCGCCGCTCCTCGAAGAGCTGCGACAGAACCTGGGAGGCGGCGATTGCCTTGGGAAAGCCTGCCGGCACGGTCACCATGTAGATGACCTCCTTGAGCTCTTCCTCCGACACGCCGATGTTGAGCGCATAGCCGGCATGAACCCTCATAAAGGCCGTCTCCCCGATTGCGGCGAAGGCGGCGACTGCGGCGAGCTGGCGCGTCCGGTTGTCGAGACCGCCGCGCGACCACACGTCGCCCAGCGCATAGGCTTCGGTCGCCTCGGCAAGAAACGGAAATTCGCGCCGCATGCCTTCAAGTGTCGGCTGCGTCGTGCCATTGTTCAGGCTGCGGATTACGGCCGCCCCGCGCTCCCGCCGTTCGTCGACAGTCTGCGCGAAAGCTGCTTCCGGTGCGAAACTAAGGGCGGCTGCGGCGCCCGCCGCTGCGACATGGGATCGGATCTGCTGGAGCATGGTAACCTCCTCTTACTGGCTGTTTGCTGGCGTTGCGATCAGAACGCGGCCCTGGTCGGGCGCACGACGATCTCGTTGACGTCGACATCCTCCGGCTGCTCGATCGCGAAGCGGACGGCGCGACCGATGGCATCGGGCGTGAGCGCGATGGCGCGGTATGTCTTCATGCCTTCGATCGCGGCTGGATCGGTAATCGTGCTGGCAAGCTCGCTTTCGACAACGCCCGGATGGATGCAGGTGACGCGCAACTTGTCGTTTTCCTGGCGCAGGCCATCGGAAATCGCCCGGACGGCGTATTTGGTGGCGCAATAGACGGCTGCTGTCGGGGAGACGGTGAGCGCGCCGACGGAGGCGATGTTGATAATCTGGCCCGAACCTCGTTCGTTCATCTCGGGCAGGACGGCCGCGATGCCGTAGAGCACGCCCTTGATGTTGACGTCGACCATCGTGTCCCATTCGTCGACCTTCAGCGAGGCCATCGGCGAGAGCGGCATGACCCCGGCATTGTTGACGATGACGTCGACGCGGCCGAATTCTTTTCGCGCAGCCCCGGCAAAGGCGGCGACATCGGCGCGATCGGTGACGTCAAGCTTGCGGGTCATTACCTTGCCGCCGGCAGCGCGGATTTCCTGGGCGACGGCTTCCAACCGGTAGGTGCGACGGGCACCCAGCACGACGGTCGCGCCGGCCTTTGCCAATTCGTGGGCGATGCCGACACCGATGCCGCTGGAAGCACCCGTGATGAGAACAACCTTGTCCATGACTTACTCCTTCATTGCGGTTGCCAGGAAGATAAGCCTGAGGCATTGTCGCGATAAGACTTCGATTCATTCATACGGCGGTAAGAGAAACTAACCAATGTGGACGGACGTCAACGCACTTGCCGTCTTCGCTCTCGTTGCCGAGGAAAAGAGTTTTCGCGCCGCCGCTGACCGGATGGGCGTCACCCGCTCGGCGGTGAGCCAGACGATCCGCAGGCTGGAAGAAACCCTCGGCATCGCACTCGTCAGCCGCACGACCCGCAGCGTGGCGCTGACGGAAGCCGGCGAGCGCCTTTATGCCGACGCGGCGCCAGCGCTTGTCGAGATCCAGGGCGCGATCGAAGCGGCCGCGAACCTTCGCGGGCCTCCGCGCGGGAGGCTGATGCTCGCGGTCTCGTCGATTGCCGATAGCTTCCTGTCGGGGCCGCTTCTGGCGTCCTTTCTGGAAGAAAACCCGGACGTGAAACTGCATGTCACCGTGACCGACGACGAATTCGATATTGTCGCGGAAGGTTATGATGCGGGCGTCAGGCTGGGCGAAGTAATCGCCCAGGACATGATCGCCGTGGCGGTCTCCGGCGAGCAACGCCAGCTGGCCGTGGCCTCGCCGGACTATCTCGAACGCTTCGGCAGGCCGCGTCATCCGAGCGAACTTGCAGGTCGCCGCTGCATCGGCTGGCGTCGGGCGGCGAGCGTTGCACCCTATCGCTGGGAATTCGCGGAGGATGGCCGAGAGTTCTCGGTGGCGGTGGCGGACACGATTACGACCACCGATATGGCGCTGATGATCAACCTTGCAATCGCGGGCGCCGGGATTAGCTTTGGCATGGAGGACAGTTTTCGGCCGGCATTTGCGCGCGGGGAGCTGGTGCCGATCCTGGAAGAATTTTGCCCGCGTTTTCCAGGCTTCTATCTTTACTATCCGAGCCGCCGCAACATGGCGCCGAAACTGAGGGCGCTGGTGGAGCATGTCCGGGGTTTTCGCACAGCGGTCGGATGAACGTCGTTAACGGCCATTGCGGGGCGTCACGAGACAGATGCAGCGAATTTTTCCGGACGCGCGCCAAGTGCAGCCTCGGCATCACTCACCCATCATCAGCGGAACCCCGATGCTTTTGTTAAGAGCGTTGACCTGAGCACTCTTGAACGCTCCTCGCCATTCGGTCACGTAATCCGAAGGAGGGCTCAGATTCATCCGCTGATGATAGCTCCATGGGCGCAACTTGGCGACATCATTCGCGCCGAGCCCGCGTAATGATGAAATGGAACGAAGATGCTGACGCCGTATCTGGAACAGATGGCCGCTTTCGGGACGACCTTTTTGCCCGACAAGGCGCGGATGGGGGCGCGAAGAGGCCGATGAGCGAACCCCGATCGGTAAAGCACTGGTCCGGACGGGCTTCTTCGCCTTGATGGGAGTAGAACCTGCGACCCCGTCATTCTACATCTTGCTTGCAGTCGACGGACATCGAACCGGAGGTCCATTTTTTTACGAAACGGTCGAAGTTTCAAGAATGCTCGAGTCTGGAGACTGAAGCTAAATTCCTACGCGCTAACGCCACAATGCCGAAATTGGCACGGCGGACAGGCGCTCCCCGAACGGGACCACCTTGTCATGGTCGTACAGGACCATGCCTGAAACAAACCGCTCTCCACATGCTTCGGCCAACATTCGCAATCCGGAAAAATCGGAAGTCGAGACGGATGCTGCCGCTTTTATCTCGATACCGACAACCCTCCCTCTTCTGTCTTCGATGACGATATCGACTTCGTTCTGCTGCTTGTCGCGAAAGTGTGAAAACTCAAAGCGGGTATGTCCGCTGCTGGCGAGTTTAAGGACCTCGCCAAAGACGAAAGTCTCCAGCAACGCTCCGAACGGCCCTCTGTCATCCCGGAGTCTCTCGAGAGAGAGGTCGCGAAGGGAGGCAAGAAGACCAGAATCCAGGAAATGTATTTTGGGGGTCTTGGTCAGGCGTTTCAGTTTGTTGGAAAACCAGGGTTGGATCGTTCTGGCGAGGAATAGGCTTTCAAATATGGCAACGTATTTTTGCGTGGTGACGTGGTTCATCCCGATGGCGGCGCCAATTCCGGAATAGTTCACGAGTTGTCCCGAATGTTCCGCCAGAATGCGTAGCAGGCGCGGCATCTGCGCGATCTGCTCGATTTGCGCTACATCGCGAACGTCGCGTTGGACGATCGCTTGGATATAATCCCCATACCAGTCCTGTCTGCGGTTCAAGGTTTTGCGACCCAATGCCTCCGGATATCCACCTGCCAGAACTGCAGCCACCAGGTCGTCACCGACGATTGGTTGTCCGGCTTTAGCTTCGTTTCGGAAGGCGTCGACCAAAAAGCTTCCACCGGCCGTTCTGATCTCGCTTTGAGCGAGCGGCAGCAGTCGGACGACCTCCATACGCCCTGCGAGCGAGTCTGCGACGCGTGGCAGCGTCATGAGATTGGCTGAACCGGTCAGGAGGAAACGCCCTGGACGCTCGTCGGTATCCACGCTTTCCTTGATCGCCAACAACAGCTCGGGAGCGCGCTGAATTTCATCGAGAATGGCGCGATCCATTCCTCTTACAAAGCCAACTGGATCCCGTCGCGCGGCACTGAGCGTCGTCGCATTGTCTAGCGTGTAATACTCCATCCCCTCGTTAGCCATCTTCTTCGCCAACGTTGTTTTTCCGGATTGTCGGGGACCCACGATCAGCACGACTCGCGTGTCTGACATGGCGTCGGCAACGCGTTGCTCAACGAGCCTTGGATACAGCGGCATAGCGTCGTTCCTTTGATAGCCGTTTGAAACTACGCGAATGACCGATTGAAAGTCAAGAGATGACTAACTGAAATCCGTATGGCGACTGATTGAAACCAAAATTAGTTGACAGATTGCGGCATGGAGGAGCGGCGAGGTCACGCAGGCACTGCTGAACCTTCGCTCACTGGCACCGGAACTGGCTTAGCTGATGCTCAGCGAAGGTGTATCCGGAGCGAAGCGAAAACAAAACTGTGCATCTTTCCATCACACCGCCAAGCCGACCAGCTTTGACAAATGGAAGGAATCCAAGCTCTTGAAGGGAGCCGAACCGCCGACCGGTTACCTTCTCAAGGCGCTGAATTTCCAGCCTGCACTATCTGAATTTGCATACCGCCATCCAGCCAACGTGGTTGCGCAGGATGCTGGCGACGCAGGTCGAGCCGGGGAAGTGGGTACGGGATCCACTGTCGTTGCACAGAACGTTCGCGAGCTTGCGCAGCGATCAGCAAAGGACATCCAGGTCATAGTCAAGTTCGCGCTGCAGGTTCTGGCGTCACTGAAGGCGGCGACGGCCTGCGGACGCTCAGCGAAGAATGCCCGCGTCGCTCGCGGCCACTCTGAAAGCTGATGCAGCCGTGGACGGATCGCCTCGACCTTCGGCAGCTTCCATGCAGGCTCGCTTGGCTAAGGCAAAGGAGTCTCCTCCCTTTTGTGGCCAGCAAGCCATCAAGTATGCCAAGGCATCCCGGCTGCCGCGAATGCTCTTGAAGTGATCGCCCGGGCCAATAACGACCTCAACTGGCTCATCCCAGAGATCATGGTCCATGAGGTGCTCCATGGGTTCCGACCTTTGAGGAACGCGAGTGGTCAGGGCTCGTTCCGGGGTTAGGGCTTTGGTCCCAAACGCGGCAGAGATCCACAGCGCTACCGGCCGTTCCTCGGTTGACCTCGAGCTGATGATGCGGATGCTGATGATCGGCCACTCCCTGTGCATATACTGGCCGGGACCCTTCTGACGATGTTCGGAGCAAAACATGCGCTTGGCGGCGTTTCCGGCTACGACGTCGCAGAGTCCCAGGACCAGGATCCCGAGAGGTTGGGCCTATCTCCGCTCCGCACTTTATCCCGGTGATCCAGCGTGGTCGGAGGCATCTGCGGCCCTCACGAGCAGACCCAATCCTCAGGGTAAGATCGATACCAAATAATGGAAGCACGTCGACTGATATCAGCGGCGTAAAGACCTTAAGCCCGCCGAGCGGCGCGCTTTAACATTCGCCCCCCTTCACTTTGAGTAGCCACCAAATGATCTCGAGCGTCAACCTCGAGTGTCACCAACCTCGCTCGGCCCTCTGCCTACCGAGCCTAGCACGCGGCAGATCAACAGCAAACGTCACCAATCCAATCAAAGGAACACGAACATGAACACGACCATCCGTACTCTTCTCGCCTCCGCCTTCCTCTTCACCGCCGGCTCAGCTCTTGCCGCCGATGGCGAGTACTACCAGGGCGTCTCCGCCCGGCAGTCGGTCATGACCGACAACCTACACACCGGCAGCGTCGAGGGCGAAGTCTCCGCCCAGCGCCTCCTCGTCGACCAGGCGTCCGCACCCGTCAACAGCGGCGACTACTGGGACAGCGCAAACCGCCAAAACTGAATATCAACCTCATCATCAACGGCAAAAGCCATCCATCCAACAAAGGAACACGAACATGAACACGACCATCCGCACCCTTCTCGCCTCCGCCTTCCTCGTCACCGCCGGCTCGGCTCTTGCTGCCGATGGCGAGTACTACCAGGGCGTCTCCGCCCGGCAGTCGGTCGTGACCGACAACCTCCACACCGGCAGCGTCCAGGGCGAAGTCTCTGCCAGCCGCCTGGTCGGCCAGGCGTCCGCCCCCGTCAACAGCGGCGACTACTGGGACGGCGCGAACCGCCAAAACTGAACATCAACCTCATCATCAACGGCAAAAGCCAATCCATTCAAAGGAACACCGCCGGCTCAGCTCTTGCCGCCGATGGCGAGTACTACCAGGGCGTCTCCGCCCGGTAGTCGGTCATGACCGACAACCTTCACACCGGCAGCGTCCAGGGCGAAGTCTCTGCCAGCCGCTTCGTCGGCCAGGCGTCCACCCCGTCAACAGCGGCGACTACTGGGACGGCGCAAACCGCCAAAACTTTCGGCAGTCTATACCGCGAGGTCGCTGAGGAAAGTTCGCCGTCCGCGTCGCCGCCAGAGAAGAAGCGACGCGGAATATTCGGCTGGCTAGCGCCGGTCACTTATGAGCATGTTTTAGCGAGCTGATCCAAGACGAACTGGCGCGAAGTATCGCGGGGGATGTCGGGCGACAGTCAGTAGAACAACATCCGCGCTCAGGATTCGGGATCCGTAGTCAATCCCCGGATCTATGTTGTCATTCCATAAGCACATGCGGTCGAGCCTGGGTAATCCGGCCCCCACGACGGTGGTATTCTCCTGCCATCACACGTCGCATACGCGATCCGGATGAATGGAAAAAGGGAGAATAGGAATGATGAGCACTGCAGCGAGCAAGACTAGGGTTGCTCCGGTCTTACGAAGGCTAGGCAAGTCGGGCCTAGCGGCCATGATCGCGCTCGGGGCGGCTCTGGCTCCAGTATCCCCTGCCTCAGCGCACCACGGCTGGCCCGGCTTCCAAACTGACCGCCTTGTCTATGTTTCGGGAACGGTCTCTTCCGATGGTGTCTGGGGTAACCCGCACTCGCAGTTTGAGATCTCGCTCGACAGCAATCTTCCCGCCGACACTCCGGATCTAAGAATTCCGGAGGAACTACAGGATCCGGAGGACAGCAGCCGGGTCAATGCCGCGCGCTCCTACGCCGGACCACACAAGACGCTGGAGATCATCATCGCGCCACCCGCGTGGTCGGGAAGATGGGGTCTCGGCCGTGCGCTGAAGGTTGGAGAGCGGTTCCAGGGTGTCGGATACATCAACCGGACTGACGATGGTCTGTTTCGCCCGGTGGTGTTCTGGTACGGCGATGACAGCGTGCCTGTGAACCAGGTGCTGGGCAACACTCTACCGGTGCGCGCGCCACTTCCAAAGTGACATCAGGCATACGCGCTGAGACCAGTCCAGCCGGACGTTCGGACTGATGAGGTAAGGATCGTGCTCGTTGCAGGTTTCCGTAGTGGCACGCTTCGGCCGATCGAGCGAATGGACCTGATCAAAATATGGCAGATCTTCTGAACTACGTTCTGGCGATGTTGCAGAACTCACCGCTTGGCGGGATCGTCCGGAATGCGAGCCTGGTCTATCCGGTCCTCGAGGCGGTCCACATCCTGGGTATCGCTCTCCTTGTAGGTCCCGCGTTCGCCTTCGACTTCAGCGTCTTGGGCTTCGGCCGAAGGTTGGTCTCGGTGACCACGGCAGGGCGCTGTCTGCTTCCTATCTCGCACGTCGGCCTGACCGTCACCGCCGCTACCGGGATCGCGTTGCTCAGTGCTCAGGCGACCGTGATTGCGAACACCGGCGCAGCACCGTGGAAGTTCGGTCTGCTGATCCTTGCGGGGATCAATGTCGCTGTGTTCCATGGTGGGACCTACCGCAGCGTCGACCTCTGGAAGGATCTCGCCGTGACCCCTGTGGCTGCCCGCGTTGGGGCCGCCGTGTCTCTCGTAACGTGGACGGGCATCATCTTCGCCGGACGTCTGCTGGCGTATACCTGACCGCCAGTTTGAGAACTGCGGAAAGCCGCATCTTTCCCGGTGACGGAAGGTTCGAAAAAGGATCTGACGCAGTCAGTTCCGATGCCTGAGGGCGTCGACCACCAACGCCATTGCAGGCGACATCTGGCGTCGGCTCGGATAGTAGAGGTGGTATCCCGTAAAAGGCTCGCACCAATCCTCAAGCACGGCCTGCAGTGCCCCCGACCTAAGTTGTGCCTCAACGATATCCTCCGGAACGTACGCGATTCCGTATCCCTTGACCGCGGCGTCGACCTGGGACAGCGAGGAGTTGAAACTGAGCTGTCCATCGACCCTGACCCGCAGCTCCCGTCCATCCTTCTCGAATTCCCATGCGTAGAAGCCGCCCCACGTAGCCTGCCGCGTGTTGATGCAGACATGGCTGACAAGGTCCTGGGGCGTGGCTGGAACGCCATGCCTTGAAAGATAGTCTGGAGAAGCGACGGCAAGGAGGCGCCAGTCCGGTCCTATCCGAACAGCGATCATGTCCTTGTCGACGCTCTCGCCGAGCCGGACGCCCGCGTCGAAACGCTCCTCTACGATGTTGCGCATGCCGTTGTCGCTGTAGAGTTCCACCTTGAGATCGGGATATTCGGACAGGATGCGGCTGAGCTTCGGCCAGACCGTCATCTGAAGCGCGTGGTCCGAGAGTGTCAGGCGCACGGTGCCCGAGGGTTTTTCCCGGAAGGCAACAAGGTCGGCGAGATCCGCCTCGATCCCCTCGAACCTCGGAGCGAGCGACTGCAACAGGCGCTCTCCAGCCTCCGTAGTCGCGACGCTACGGGTCGTCCGGGTGAGCAGGCGAACTCCCAGACGCGTCTCCAACTGCTTAATCGTGTGGCTGAGCGTTGACTGCGAGGTGCCGAGTGTGGCCGCGGCCTTTGTGAAGCTCTGCTCCTTCGCCACTTCTATGAACCACAGCAGATCCTTCATGTCGTTCCGTAGCATGGCCGTCCCGGTCTCTATTAATGTCGAGCATCGATAACTTCATGCGGATTAGCACGGATTGTCCGCAAAGTCCTCAGTCAATATATTTCCCCCTGAAGATGTGAAACGCCAGCTCAAGGATTCACGAAATGAGCATAACCTTCGATCAGGACATTAGCGGCAAAAAGGCCGCATGGGGAGCGGTGCTTTCCATGACCCTGTGCGTCTTCGTTCTGATCGCCTCCGAGTTCATGCCCGTCAGCCTTCTCACGCCGATCGCGGCCGATCTTGGAGTGACGGAAGGACAGACGGGGCAGGCGATCTCGATCTCCGGCGTGTTCGCTGTCATCACAAGCCTGTTCATCGCCAGCACCACTCGTCGGCTTGACCGAAAGTTCGTGGTCCTAAGCCTGACAGCTCTTCTCGCCGTCTCCGGGATCATCGTGACCTTTGCGCCCACATACATCGTCCTGATGATCGGACGTGCTATGCTTGGGATCTCGATCGGAGGGTTCTGGTCGATGTCTACGGCGATCGTCATGCGCCTTGTGACACCGGGCGAGGTCCCAGCCGCCCTCGCGATGCTTAACGCAGGTAATGCGATCGCCGCGACCATCTCAGCTCCGCTCGGCAGCCTTCTGGGAGCCTACATCGGCTGGAGAGGCGCATTCTTCCTCATTGTACCAATCGCGATCCTGGCAATCGTCTGGCAGTTCATCAGCCTTCCCGCTCTGCCTCCGCGCGATGCCCAGTCGTCGCCGAACGTGTTCAGGTTGCTCCGACGTCCCCTGGTCGTCGCCGGGATGAGCGCCATTCTGTTCCTGTTCATGGGCCAGTTCGCGCTCTTCACCTATCTGCGTCCTTTCCTGGAGCAGGTTACCCACCTCGACATCGAGATGCTCTCCCTCATTCTCCTGGTGATGGGGCTGGCCGGAGCGGTAGGCACCTGGGTGATCGGCCGACTGCTGAGGCATCGTCTGTTCAGCATCCTGGTGGCCATTCCCCTAGTGATGGCGGGACTCGCTCTGTTCCTGATCGTCTTCGGAGCCAGTGAGCTACCGGTGCTTGCCGCGCTCGTCGGCTGGGGCTTCTTCGGCACGGCGGCACCGGTCGGGTGGGGAACCTGGCTCAGCCGTTATCTTGCCGATGACGCAGAGGCCGGAGGAGGACTTCAGGTCGCGGTCATACAGCTCGCCATCACCGCGGGAGCATCCATTGGCGGAGTGCTTTTCGACACCGTCGGTTGGTGGTCGACATTCGCCTTCGCCGTTGCCTTGCTAATTGCCTCGTCCCTCGCTTCGATCGCCGCCTGGCAGACGACCCGGAGAGCATCATGAGCATTCAACCGCATCTGATCACGCGCCGCACCCTGCTTGCACTAGGGGCTGCCGCCCTCGCTCTGCCGGGGCAGAGCCTGAGCCAGACTGATCCCAACAACCAGGAGCCGACCGACGTGAAGATCAAGCTAACCTTCAGCGACCAAAAGATGACGGCGACGCTCTACGACAATCCGTCGGCCCGCGACTTCGCCTCAATGCTTCCGCTTAACCTCACGATCAAGGACTACGGATCGAACGAGAAGATCGCCTACCTGCCGCGGAAGCTGACAACCGATGGGAGCGGGCCCTTCTCAAACGAGCGGCCATACGACCTCTGCTACTACATGCCCTGGGGAAATCTCGCGATGTTCTACGCCGACTACAAGCATACGGACCTCGTCCGCCTCGGTCGATTCGACGACGGCCATGAAGCGCTTCACGTGCGCGGGGAGTTTCCGCTGCGCATCGAACGCATCCAGTGAAACCATCACAGTAACAAAGGAGACTGAAATGAGCAGTCGCAACGCAGACATCAATTCGAGCAGGCGTGGCCTCATGAAGGCGACCGGACTCGCCGTCGCGGCAATGAGCCTCATCCCGGCGGGTGCGGCGAGTCCCGCGCTTGCACAGACCACGGAGTGGGACAAGACGTTCCCCAAGAGCGGCAAGGTCGATCACCAGAAGGTTTCTTTCAAGAACCGCTACGGCATCACCTTGTCGGCCGACCTCTACATGCCGAAGAACCGTGCCAGCAGCGGCAACCCGGCGATCGTGTTGAGCGGCCCCTTCGGAGCGGTCAAGGAACAGTCTTCCGGGCTCTATGCACAGACCATGGCCGAGCGCGGCTTCATCACACTCGCCTTCGATCCCTCCTACACGGGTGAGAGCGGCGGCGAACCCCGCAACATCGCGTCGCCGGACATCAATACGGAAGACTTCAGTGCCGCGGTGGACTTCATCGGCCTGCGTCCGGAAGTCGATCGCGAACGGATCGGTGTGATCGGGATCTGCGGCTGGGGCGGCATGGCGCTGAACGCCGTTGCTTCGGACAAGCGTGTGAAGGCGGTTGTCGCCAGCACCATGTACGACATGACCCGCGTCATGTCGAAGGGCTACAATGACGCGGTCACGCTGGAGCAGCGCACCAAGACCTTAGAGCAGTTGAGCCGTCAGCGTTGGGTCGACGCCGAAAAGGGCGCCCCCGCCTACCAGCCGGCGTACAACGCCGAAGTCAATGCAGACTCCCCGCAGTTCATGATTGACTACCACGACTACTATGCGAAGGCGCGCGGCTACCACAGGGGGGCGGTCAATTCTAAGAATGCCTGGTCGCAGACCACGCCGATCTCCTTTATGAACATGCCAATCCTGACATACATTGCAGAAATCTCGCCGCGCCCCGTCCTGCTCATCCACGGCGAGAAGGCCCACTCACGCTACTTCGCGGAGACTGCCTTCGCAGCCGCGGCGGAGCCAAAGGAGCTGATGATCATCCCGAACGCAAGCCATGTCGATCTCTACGACCGCGTTGAAAAGATCCCGTTCGACAAGATGGCCGAGTTCTTCGGCCAGCATCTCGCTTAAACCGACAACTTCCCCAACCCAATCAAAGGCGGCGAGGTGACCCTCGGGTCACGTCGCCGCCTCGCTTGTTATCAGGAGACATGAAATGACAGACAACATCTCTGGCAAGACCATCGTCATCACAGGCGCCTCAAGCGGCATGGGTGCCGCAGCCGCTAGGTATCTCGCGGCAAAGGGTGCCAACGTCGTTCTGGGGGCACGCCGCTCGGATCGCATCGAGGCTCTCGCCGCAGAACTCAACGCTGCAGGCCACAAGGCCACGGCCGTGGTGACCGATGTGACGAGGCAGGAGGATCTGCGGAGGCTGGTCAACGCCGCGATCGAGTCCTACGGGCGGATCGACGTGCTCATCAACAACGCGGGGGTCATGCCGCTATCGCCGATGGAGAGGCTGAAGGTCGACGAGTGGGACCAGATGATCGACGTGAACGTCAAAGGCGTGCTCTATGGCATCGCCGCTGCGCTCCCTTATATGAAGGAGCAGAGGTCGGGCCACATCATCAACCTGTCATCCGTGGCTGGCCACAAGCTCTTCGGCGGCTCAGCCGTTTACTCCGCCACTAAGTTTGCAGTCAGGGCGCTGTCGGAAGGACTCCGCCAGGAGATGGCTCCCTACAACATCCGCACCACGATCATCTCCCCCGGAGCCGTCAAGACGGAACTGCTGGACCACATCAGCGAGAGGGACGTGCAGCAGGCGAACCAGGACTACGTAGGGGAGGTCGGCGTACCTGCCGACACCTTCGCCAGGATGGTCGCCTTCGCGATCAGCGAACCAGAGGATGTTGCCGTGAACGAGATCCTGTTCCGTCCGACGGCGCAGGAACTGTAGCCAGCACCGGGACCGCTCGCGGCGGTTTCCGGACGTAATCGCAGACGGCCGATGGGAAAGCCCCTCGGCCGTCTTTCTGTTCGAGGTCCTGCGCGGGCTTTGATGTCCAGATCAGATAGCCCCTATCAGAACCGACATTCTAATCCTGCGTTGGCGCGTTCCTATCTCAGGATGGCAAGCACACCAAAGAAGGATGACGACCGTGAAACGTCTGGCAGCCGCCACCCTCGCTCTTGCGACCATCGCAACATCTCCCGCGTTCTCCCAGCAGAGTTCGACAATGATCAATTCATCAAGCGTGTCCTCGGACGACATCCGGAGCGTCTCCCCCGCTCTCGGACGCTACGAGAAGGAGGACATCGTTGAGGGCCTTTGGGCCCGTCAGCAGCTTTCGATCCGTGACCGCAGCGTCGTCACCGTCGCCATCCTCGTCGCCCGCAGCCAGACCGCCGATCTTCCGCACTACATGAACCTCGCGCTCGACAACGGCGTCACGCCGAAGGAGCTTTCCGAGATCATCACTCATCTCGCCTTCTATGCGGGCTGGACGAACGCGATGTCGGCGGTGGCTGTCACCGAAAACATCTTCGCCGAGCGGAACATAGGCGCGGATCAGTTGCCTGACGCTTCTCCGGCTCTCATGCCGCTAAACCAGGAGGGCGAGGCTGCACGTCAAAAAGGCGGTCCAAGGCCTGCTGGGCGATGCCTCGCCTGGGCTGGCGAATTTCACGACTGATCCGCTGTTCAAGGATGTCTGGCTGCGACCGGATCTCTCGCCCCGTGATCGTAGTCTCGTGACCATCACGTCACTGATGGCGAACGGGCAGGTGGCCCAGCTCGCAGGGCATCTCAACAGAGCGCTCGACAACGGACTCACTCCGGAACAGGCGGGCGAGGTCGTCACCCAGATCGCCTTCTACGCCGGATGGCCAAATGCCTTCTCGGCAGGGCCTGTCGTCGCCGAAGTGCTCAAGAAGCGCCAGCAGTAGAACCATCGCTGAATAGAAGGAACCATAACATGAAGAACGCTCTCATCGCCGCCACCTTGTCCACCATGGCCCTGGCGGGCGCACCTGCGGCAAGATCCGAAAGCATTACCGTCAGTGTGGCCGGAAGCGCAGCGTCCGTTCTCGCGGACCCGAAGAACTTCACAGGCAGTGTCGTAGTCGACATGCTTCTGCCCACATCCTTGTCGACACCCGCGTCATCTGCGCTCGTCAGCTTCGCACCCGGCGCCCGGACGGCCTGGCACAGCCACCCGCTTGGCCAGATGCTGATCGTCACGGCAGGCAAGGGCTGGGTGCATCAGGAAGGGCAGGAGCGTCAGGAAATACGGCAGGGAGAGACCGTCTGGATCCCGGCAGGTATGAAGCACTGGCATGGGGCGACTGCGCAGAACGCCATGAGCCACTACGCCATCACCTACATCAAGGACGGGAAGAACGCTGAATGGATGGAGCTTGTTTCAGACGAACAGTACCAGAACTAGCTGGATGAAGTCGTAGCGTTGCTCACTGGGGTGGCATTAACCGAGGCCGCCCCAGTCAAGCGCATGGAGTCCCTCCGCATAGTTCCAATTCCGGCAACCGATGTCTGGCGCTCGGGGGCTCCGTGACGCGCAGAAGGCTTTTCCAACATTAGGGCTGCACAGTCCAAGAATGGGTGATGCGAATCTAAATTATCTGGCGACGCTCAAGAACGAAAACTCGAATGCATAGCCAGCTATGTAAAGTCAGGTAAGAGATATTATGGAACTTCTGCGACTTGTCCGCAGGCGTTTACTTAGCGGAGTGAACCGTGACCGGTGTTCACATCGGCACCTTGACCGCCGCGTCCGATTGCGACGAGGAGCGTTCCGAGCGACAAATATTTGCAAAAGCTGACAGTGTGAGCTAGTTAGCTTCATCCACAAGGACCCGGTGAGACTCCGGGTGGCTCTTCTGGCCGCCGATCCGCCAGACAACACAGCAACGCAACCTATTTCATTTTTCGAGGACCGAGATTTGCTCGGGCCGTTGCCTCAACTGTGAAAAAATCTCCCATGCGAACTCTTTCAAACTACCGTCAGGAGTGGTTCTCCAACATCCGTGGCGACGTGCTCTCGGGCATCGTCGTCGCCCTCGCGCTCATCCCGGAAGCCATCGGATTCTCCGTGATCGCGGGCGTCGATCCCAAGGTCGGCCTTTACGCTTCCTTCGCCATCGCCTGCGTGGCTGCCTTTGTGGGCGGTCGGCCGGGTATGATCTCTGCCGCCACGGCGGCGACCGCCGTTGTCATGATCTCGTTGGTCAAGGAGCACGGTCTTCAGTATCTGTTCGCCGCCACCATCCTGATGGGTATCATCCAGATCGTCGCGGGATGGCTGAGGCTCGGCCGGGTGATGCGCTTCGTCTCCCGCTCGGTCATTACGGGCTTCGTCAACGCACTTGCGATCCTGATCTTCATGGCCCAGTTGCCCGAGCTTGTCGGGGTCCCGACGCTCACCTACGTGATGATCGCGGGCGGCCTCGCCATCATCTACCTCTTTCCACACGTGACCAAGGCTATCCCATCGCCGCTCGTGGCCATCGCGATCCTCACGGCCATGGCGTGGTGGTTCGGCATGGACCTGCGCACCGTCGGCGACCTGGGCGAACTTCCGTCTTCGATCCCATTCCTGATGCTTCCGCAGGTTCCGTTGACCTGGGAGACGCTACAGATCATCTTCCCATACTCGGTGACGCTCGCTGCCGTCGGCCTGCTGGAATCGCTGCTTACCGCGCAGATCGTCGACGACATGACTGATACGCCCAGCAACAAGAGCCAGGAATGCGTTGGTCAGGGCGCGGGGAACATCGCCTCGGCGCTGATCGGCGGCATGGGCGGATGCGCCATGATCGGACAGTCGGTCATCAACGTGACATCGGGTGGTCGAGGACGGCTCTCGACGTTCGTCGCGGGTGCTTTCCTGCTATTCCTGATCGTCGTCCTCAACGACCTCGTCCGGATCATCCCGATGGCCGCGCTTGTTGCGGTCATGATCATGGTTTCCATTGGCACTTTCTCCTGGCGGTCGATCCTCGACCTGAGACACCATCCGCTTCCATCCTCCGTCGTCATGCTGGCGACGGTCATCACCGTCGTCGCAACGCATGATCTGGCAAAAGGCGTGATCGTTGGCGTCCTGCTGTCGGGCATCTTTTTTGCTGGCAAGGTGGCCCGTCTGTTCAGGGTCGCGCGCCTGGAGGATGCTGAACAAAACCGTGTCACCTATGCAGTCGAGGGTCAGGTCTTTTTTGCGTCAGCGGAAGCGTTCATCCATGCGTTCGACTTCACTGATAAGGGAAGGCGGATCATCATCGATCTGACGAAGGCCCATCTCTGGGACATCACCGCAATTGGCGCGTTGGACAAGATCGTATTGAAGTTCCGTCAGGCGGGCGACGAGGTCGAGGTCCTCGGCTTCAACGAGGCGAGTGCTGACATGATTGACCGCTTCGCACTGCACGACAAGGATGAGCGGCTTGCGGCAAGTGCCTCACTGCACTGACAACGTGGCTGCGTCCTCTCGTGCGCAGCCATCTGCCCCGCTACTGTTGCCTCTTGGTCTGGAAGATCGAATGATCCCAAGGCAAAAGCTCGGCGATACGGCTCTACAGGTGGCCGTTCACGATGTCGGTGAGTGTAGCGGTCAGGTAGGCTAGCTGATTTAGTCCCGGGAATTGATGGATCGGATCGAGCCTGAATCTTTCGGGCTCTTGCCTCGGTGGCGATCTCCGAGATCAGTATCATCAGGTCGATCTCTTCATCGCTGGGTACGATGAACTCAGCTGGCTCCCAATCTACTCCAATTTGTGGATTTTGGCTTCGACGGAGCGAGTTTGATTCATTCTTTGCCCAAAGACGGTTATCGTTACATCACTGCGGGTTTGGCCGGCGGAGGAGCGACCGGAGCCACATTCCAAACGATGCACCGACACGGTCACCTCCGTCCGAATCTCAAGAAATCGCGCCACTGCTGCACAGCGGAGGCCGCTCTGAGCATCACTGCCAATGGACAACCACGTTGCCGTCAGACGTTGCGAACCCTCTGCTATCCCGAACCGGCTTCTTTGTCATCATCCCCTGGTGCATTATCTCAGAGGGCTTCAAAACCTCGGGGCCTATTGGAAATGAAGGACGAGCGTGATGCGGATCGCAATCCATACGTATGGCACGAGAGGAGACGTTCAGCCCTTTGTGGCGCTCTCGGTTGCGCTCCTGGCCGCGGGCCACGAGGTCCAGCTCGCGGGGCCAGCACCATATGCTCCACTTGCTGTCGCCAGATCCGTTCCCTTTCACTGCCTCCCGCCGGAGATGTTGAACCTGATCGAGACGCGCGAGGGCAAGAAGGCCATCGCCGAGGGCGGCGGCTTTCTTGCCGGGTTCAAATTACTCAAGCACGTAAGGCCTCTTATGGAGGATTTGTTAAGACATGAATGGGAAGCCGCGCGCGATTTTGCGCCCGACCTGATCGTCTATCACCCCAAGTCACTTGCGTCGCTTCACATCGCAGAACGATTGGGATGTAGTGCCATTCTCGGCTCACCTTTGCCGATCTCGACACCGACCTCTGCTTTTCCCAGTCCGGTCTTTCCTGTGAGAACCCTGGGACCGCTCAACCGGCTGAGCCATAGCCTCGTGGTAAATGGCGCTGATCTTCTCTTCGCCGGAACTATCGCCCGTTGGAGAGAGAGCTGCCTGAAGCTACCTGGCCGGCCAGCACGGCGACCGCTCCCGTCGATGACGCTCTACGCGTTCAGCAGACATATCGTTCCCGCGCCATCCGATTGGCCGCCTGACGTCCACCTTACCGGGGCCTGGTTCCTGGATAACCCCGAGTGGGAAATGCCAAGTACATTGGAAGCTTTTATTGCGGGTGGTGAGGCCCCTGTATATGTGGGCTTCGGCAGCATGCCCGGGCTGGACCCAGAACAACTCACGGAGATGGTTGTTAACGGACTGGCTCTGGCCGGTCGCCGAGGATTGCTTGCAACCGGCGGGGGCGCCCTCTCGGCGTCTCTTCCAACATCGACTATTATGCATTTGGATGAATTTCCTCATGATCGGGTACTGCCTCTCACCGCGATGGCGCTCCATCATGGCGGCGCTGGGACGACCATGGCATGCGCACGGGCGGGTATCCCGGCAGCTATTTGCCCATTCATGGGTGACCAGCCCTTTTGGGCTCTGCGAATGCGGAACATGGGGGTGGCTCCGGCAAAACTCTCAAGAAAGCATTTGAGCGCCGATCGGATCGCTGGGGCGATCGGCGCCATGGATGATCCGAAGATGCGGGAACGAGCGACAACGCTGGCGAGCTTGGTTGCGCAAGAGACCGGAACCGCGACGGCCGTTCGTTTGCTCGAGCGTCTAGGCCGGGACCTGAGCAGATCCTTGCCCTGATAGCCTGGCGCGTGGAAAACTGCAGAAGGGAACTTGGTCTCAATGTCGCCAGAATGCCGGAGCGACGAGAACTAGAACCGTCATAACTTCCAGGCGCCCCATGATCATCAGCAGCGAGAGCAGCGCAAGCGCCGGGTCGGACACAGTGGCAAAATTACCGGCCGGACCGATGAGAGAATTCGGCGCGGCCAACTTGAGAGTTGGCCATCGAGCATCTCGCGCTTGATTTCCAGCCCCACCATCAGGAAAAATACCGCCATTAGGGCGTCGTTGACCCAGTGCTGGACGCTGAACGGACCGATGTAGCTCTTAATCACCGAAAAGTAGAGCGGTGCCAACGGGGAGTTCGCCGCGGCGAGGCCCACGGCCGCAACCGCCATCAAATGCAATCCCCCTGAGGCTTCACTGTGGAGGAATTTGCGAAGGGTGGAGTTTATTCGTCCTGTTGTGATGATCGTCTGATTTTTATTTGAAGACATAGCTACGCCATCTGCTCAAGTTGTCCAAGTCTCCACAATTTGGGATGAACCTGGCGCACGCAGCCCACGCCAAAGCGGTCGGTTCTATATGATCATAAGTCTGCTGCCAACGCTGCGTAACGCAATTCGCGTCATTCAAGACGACCTCATTGATCCGGAAAGGCCGCGTCTAATCGACACGGCCCCAGGTTGGACTGGCGGCCCCGGTATTGCGAGAGCCCGGCCGCATGTAAACGCAAGCGCTTGTCGCGGCGTTACCGAACTCGGCTAGGTTGGCGCCCTTCAGTCATTTGCCTGCTGCCTGAGCTGCGTACATGTAGCTGTCATAGCTATATTCGGCGACGCGGAACCACTCGAAGCTCTCGTCACGGAATTTCTTCCAGCCAGGGTAGATCTTTGCCCATGCCGGGTGTTTCTGCGCATATTCGGCATAGAGTTCAAAGGAGGCCTTATAAGCTGCATCCATGACGTCGCGTGGCAGCGGCCGCAGCTGGACGCCCTTGCCCACAAGAGAGCGGATCGCGGCGGTATTTTTGACGTCGTAGAGCGCCTGCATATTGACATTGGCGGCCTTGCACGCCGTGTCGAGCGCTGCCTTGTAAGAGTCCGGAAGGGCGGAATACTGACCTTGGTTGATGAAGAAGTGGATCGTCAAGCCGCCTTCCCAGTACGCAGGATAGTAGTAGTTCTTGGCAATTTGGTGGAATCCGAGCTTCTCGTCGTCATAGGGGCCAATCCATTCGGCCGCGTCGATGGTGCCGCGCTCGAGAGCTGGATAAATGTCCCCGCCTGGAAGCTGCTGCGGGACGACGCCGAGGCGAGACATGACTTCGCCGGCGACACCGGCGATCCGCATCTTGATGCCCTTGAGGTCACCGACGCTCTTGATCTCCTTGCGGAACCAACCGCCCATCTGAGCGCCCGTTGCGCCGCCCGGAATACCGACTACGCCGTAATTCGAAAGAAATTCGTTGTAAGATTGGTTGCCGCCGCCGTGGTAAAGCCAGGCATTCTGCTGTCGGCCGTTCAGTCCGAAGGGAATGGTCGAGCCGATCGCAAACGTCGGGTCTTTCCCCGTGAAGTAGTAGCCGCAGGTGTGGGCGAGTTCGACGGTGTTTTCTTTGACGGCATCGATCGCTTGTGCCCCGGGCACGATTTCGCCGGCCTGGAATACCTGAATCTGAAACTTCCCATTGGTGATCTTCGAAAGCGCCTCGGACATGACGACGGCGCCGCCATAAATGGTGTCGAGGTTGTTTGGGAAACCGGACGTCAGGCGCCAACGGATCGATGGCATTTCCTGTGCAATGGCAGGCGCTGCGAGCGTCGCGCCGGCTGCCGTGGCAGCTCCGGCGATCGCACCCTTGGTCAAGAAGCCACGGCGGCTTACGTCATTTGGCATGTCAGTCCTCCTCGGTTGTTGGTTCCCTGGCCAAACCTAAGGCCAGGGGCATAGATGCCGACGTTAATTGGGTCGTCGTCAGGGATTGGTTCCGCTCGCGGGTGGAGCGCCAAAGCTGGGCGTAGGTGATCCGAAGCTTGGCGGTGCAGGCTCTGCACCCGGTGCCGGAACTCCAAAGGTTGGTGGCGGCGAGCCAAAGCTTGGCGGGGCTGCACCTCCGCTTGATGGGTCCGGCGCCCCGAATGGCTGGGTCGGCGCTCCAAAGGGGCTGAGCCCGCCCTCGCCAGGCATCGGTACGTTAATCTGGATGCTATTCGGATCGACTGCCACCGCGCCGGATTGGTAGTGCGTCACCAGGCCTGGGAAGACGATCACGACAATGACCATCACCAGCTGGATTGCGAGATAGGGCAGCGCTCCCATGTAGATCTGGCCGGACGTTACGGGCTGGATCGTAGCTCCCGTTACCCGGTCTTTGTAGGCGCGGCTGGGCGCAACCGAGCGAAGGTAGAAGAGGGAAAACCCGAATGGCGGATGCATGAACGAAGTCTGCATATTGATGGCCAGCATGACCCCGAACCAGATCAGATCGATGCCGAGGCTGTCGGCCACTGGCGCCAACAAAGGTATGATAATGAAGGCCAGCTCGAAGTAGTCGAGGAAAAACGCCAGGAAGAAGACCAGGAGATTGGCGACGATCAGAAAGCCGATCTCACCACCTGGCACCGATGTCATCAAGTGCTCGACCCAGATGTGGCCGTCAACACCATAGAAGGTCAGCGAGAAGACGCGAGCCCCGAGCAGAATGAAGATTACAAACGACGATAGCTTCACCGTCGCATAAAGTGCGGATTTGACCATCGCCAAATTGAGACGGCGATTGATAACCGCAAGCGCCAGGGAGCCCACTGCGCCCATGGCGCCGCCTTCGGTTGGGGTCGCGAGACCGATGAAGATCGTGCCGAGCACCAGGAAGATCAGCACAAGCGGCGGAACCAGGGAGACGATCACCTTCTGCAGCAACTTCCAACCACGCAGCGAGCGCGCTTCGATCGGCAAAGCCGGGACACTCAGCGGCCGGATGAACGACATCAGGATGATGTAGCCGGCATAGGCCGCCACCAATAGCAGGCCCGGAACAAGCGCACCCTTGTACATATCGCCGACTGACCGGCCAAGCTGATCCGCCAGGATGATCAGGACCAGGCTTGGCGGGATGATCTGGGCCAGGGTTCCGGAAGCCGCGATGGTACCGGCCGCGACTCGCCGGTCGTAGCCGTAGCGCATCATGATCGGCAGTGAGATCAGGCCCATGGAAATGACCGAGGCGGCCACGACCCCTGTCGTCGCGGCAAGGATCGCGCCGACGAAGATCACCGCAAAAGCGAGCCCACCCCTCACGGGTCCGAACAGCTGACCGATGGTGTCCAGCAACTCCTCGGCCATGCCGCTTCGCTCCAGGATCAGACCCATGAAGGTGAAGAACGGAATCGCTAGCAGCGTCTCGTTCGACATCTGGCCGAAGATGCGGTCGGGGATGGCACCGAACAGATTGACGGGCAGAAGTCCCATCTCGATGCCGATGAAGCCGAAAACGAAGCCGACAAAGGCCAATGCGAAGGCGACGGGGTAGCCCATCAGCAGCACGACGATCAGTGAAAGAAACATGATCGGCGCGAGGTTTTCTGCAAAAAATGCAAACATTTGAGGGCCTCGGCCTTAGAGGGTATGTGCTTCAGCGTCAGCCAGCGCGATTGCGTCCGGTATGTCGCCGCGAAGAATAGCGATCCGCTTGATGAGTTCGGAGAGCCCCTGCAGAGCCAGCAGGCCGAATCCGAGCGGGATCATCGCCCATACAGGCCAGAGGAGCAGCCCTCCGGTATTGTTGGAAATCTCGCCGCTGATGAACTTTGACGTCACCCGCGGCCATGACAGGTAGATCGTGATGAGGCAGAACGGGAACAGGAAGAACAGCGTGCCGATGATCTCGATCCACAATTGTGATTTGCGCGACAGACGCCCGTAGACGAGGTCGACTTTGACATGCTCGTTGTTGAGAAGCGTGTAGCCGGCCGCGACCAGGAACCCTGCCGAGAACAGGTACCACTGAGCCTCAAGCCATGCGTTGGAGCTGAGATTGAACAGTTTTCGCGTTGTGGCGTTCGCCGCACTGATCACGATGGCGACTAGTATGAGCCACGAAACCGCCTTACCGATGATCGTGTTGGCCGCATCTATGAAACGCGACAGCGACAGCAAGCTGGACATGAAATTTCCTCCCAAGCCCCGGTTTCGCGGGAACTACGAGGAGTGCTACGTCGCCGGCGAGGAGCGAACAAGAGCGTGGGTGAGGTGAAATGAACGGGGCTACCCAGAAGTGGGTAGAGCCGAGGAACCATCAGGCGATGACACGCCATTCTCCATCACATATCGGATCAGTCCGGCCGTCGTAGCGATCCCGAGCTTTTTCTTTATGTTCTTGCGGTGGGTTTCAACAGTCGCGGCTGAAATGGCCAGCACATCCGCAATGTCCCGATTGCTGCTTCCGGCGGCGATCTTGATGAGCACGTCTCGCTCTCGCGCTGTCAATCCGTCGGAACCCTCGGGACCCTTGCGTGAAAGAAGCGCTTCGGAAACCCCTGACGAGAAATATCTGCCACCGGCAGCAACGGCTTCGATCGCGGCGACAATCTCCTCCGTCGGAACATCCTTCAGGATATATCCCGCGGCTCCCCTCAGGACCGATGCGGAGATATATTCACGGTTTTCATGCATGGAGAGCATCAGGATACGGGTCTCGGGAACCGCCGTCTTGAATAGGTCGATGGCCTCGATGCCGTTCAATTGCGGCATGTTGATATCCATCAGGACGACGTGCGGCAAGGTCCGCCTCGCCTCGTCCAAGCCCGTGCTGGCCTGAATGGCCGTTCCCACCACTTCGATGTGGCCGTAAGTTTCGAGCAGCGCCTTTAGCCCCTCGAGTACGAGCGGGTGGTTATCCACGAGAAGGACCTTGATCCGATCCGGGACCATCACGCCGCCACCTGCCTATCTTCCGGCCGATTGGCCGATTTCGGAAGCATAGCGGTCAAAGTTGTCCCATCCGCCGAGGATTTGACCAGGAGTATGCCTCCAAAGTGGGACATGCGTTCCTGCATATTCCTCAAGCCCAAGCCGCCACTCTTCAGCTGAGCGCCAGCGGAACTCCCGTCGAAACCGCCGCCATTGTCGGAAATGGTCATCCGCACCCGTTGGCGTTCCCGCCAAAGCCGAACACTCACCCTCGTGGCGCCTGCGTGTCTTTCTATATTGGTCAAAGCTTCTTGTGCAATTCTGTACAGAGCCGTATTTGCTTCAGCCTTCAACCTGTCAGGCCCGTCCGCCTGTACATCAATTTCGATACCGGTTCTCTCGGCGAAATTCTGCGCCAGAGATTTCAGCGCCGGCGTTAGCCCCAAATCGTCCAGCACCCTTGGTCGCAACTCATGCGAAAGACGTCTTACCTCCTTGATCGCCTGGGTCAAAGCCTCGGCTCCGCGATCAATCGCGGCAGACGCATCGTCTGCGTTACCTTTCGCTTTTCGGCTGGCGAGGTCGATTGCATATCGAACGCCGACAAGGCTCTGCGAAATGCCGTCATGCAGCTCCCGCGCAAGCCTTGCCCGCTCTTCTTCCTGAGCATCGATGACACGCTGGGTCAGGGCGGTGAGCTTGTGATCGGCGAGCCGGCGCTCATGAAGGGTGATCCATAGGCAGGTGGCAAAAACCAGGAGAACGGCCGGTACGGCAATCAGAGCGACAATCGTGAATGTCTCCCGGATGTTCCGCCTGGTATCGGTGTTCGCGGCAGCGGTCTGCGCGTAAACATCATCAAGGTATACACCGGTTCCGACCATCCATTTCCACTTCTCGAGACCGACAGCGAAAGAGAGCTTATCGGCCATCTCGCCGCTGGACGGTTTTTCCCACTTGTACTGATGCAATCCACCGCCTTCCTTTGCCTTGGCAATGAGATTGGCGATCACCTTGTCTCCGTCAGGATCGGTAAGATCGAGCCAATTGTGCCCTGGACGGAAGGTCTGGCGCGGATGGACAACATTGTTGCCGTCATAATCATAGACGAAGAAATAGCCGTCAGTACCATAATCCAGCGCGGTCAGGATTGACCTCACTCTCTCCTTTGCAGCCTCGTCTTGCTCTCCCGCATCTGCATAAATCTGCTGAATTGCAGAAATCGCCAGATTCGTGAGGTTAAGGAGCTCGGTCTCCTTCGCCTTCAGCATGTTGCGCTGGAACGTGTCGATACTGCTCTGGGCGAGCCTTGTGGATTGCCAGGTGATAAACGTAGTGACGGTCAGGATCGCGACGATGAGTGGTATGATTGCCAAAGCCACGATTTGATGACGCAGGTGCAAGGTGGGCTCCCCAGCGAAGCATTGATGTCGAATGCATGCAGCCGGGCTGCGATTCTTCGAGCCAGCGACGCCTGCCCTCAAGCATTAACAGGATCGTCGGCTTGCACCAATGCAAAACAGCGACCTCGGCCTCGCATCCTCTCTATCACGAACAGACCAGCCTGCGGGGTTGCGAAACCGCCGGGCGCGCAAGGGAAATCCTCGCCATTGCCATCGATACAGCCGTCAGTCTTTCCCTGCCCCATTGTTCAGAGCGACTACAACTGCCGATTACGATTGCGTCACGTTCGGCCTTAAGGCCCTATTGACTGATAACGCCGCGTTCGTAGGTTCGACCCGCTCGTGTGCACGTGGTGAGATACTTGTGGCGAGCAAAGCGGCCGGGGACGTGTGGATGCTCCGGCCGCCGTCAAGCGTCTAAACCTGGACTGACGGTACTGCCAACGGCGACGTGTGCGGCTGTGGTCACCCAATCTGGTCCTCGACCAGACCCGAGTCGAGGCGAGACTGGCACTCGAGATCTAGCCCCAGGTTGATCGACCCTGGCCCATCCTGCCCGCGTCACTTTTGGTTGACAACCACTGGGCACATTTATCATGTTCACCGAAACACGTGAAAGGGAACATCGATGAACATCAGCAAACGTTTCATGTCGGTCGGCGCCATCGTCGGGGTGCTCGCTCTCGGTGCCAGCTTGGCAGGCGCGCAGTCGCCGGCCTTTTTCAGAATCGGTACGGGCGGGACTGCTGGAACCTACTATCCAATCGGAGGATTGATCGCCAACGCAATTTCAGGCGCCGGCGACAAGGGTGTTGCCGGCCTCGTTTCCACAGCTGTTGCGTCGAACGGATCCGTGGCCAACATCAATGCGATCCAGGGCGGATCAATGGAATCCGGGTTCACCCAATCGGACGTCGCTTATTGGGCGCACAGTGGCACCGGCCTCTATGAAGGAAAGGGCAAGGTCGAGGACCTTCGCCTGATCGCTACACTGTATCCGGAAACGATCCATCTTGTTGCGCGCAAGGATGCGGGCATCAAATCGGTTGCAGACCTTAAGGGTAAGCGCGTTTCCATTGATGAACCAGGCTCGGGGACGATCGTCGACGCCCGTATCGTGCTTGGTGCGTATGGACTGAAGGAAAGTGATATCAAAGCCGAGCACCTCAAGCCTGGCCCGGCCGGTGACCGCCTGCGTGACGGAGGACTGGATGCGTATTTCTTCGTCGGCGGTTATCCGACCGGCGCTATTTCCGAACTGGCCACGTCCAGTGGCATCTCGCTCGTCCCGATCAGTGGTCCGGAAGTTGACAAGCTGATCAAGGATTACACCTTCTTTTCGAAGGACGCTGTTCCGGCCAACACCTACAAGGATGTTGCTGAAACGCCGACGATCTCGGTCGCTGCACAGTGGGTTACAAGCGCGAAGCAATCGGAAGAGCTGGTCTACAAGATCACCAAGGTCATGTGGAACGACGCGACGCGCGCTGCGCTCGATGCTGGACATGCGAAGGGCAAGATGATCACTCTTCAAAATGCAACGACCAGCCTGGGGATTCCACTCCATCCGGGCGCGGAGAGATTCTACAAGGAAGTCGGCGTCCTGAAGTAAACAGGGGCCGAGCGTGTGATTGGTGGTGCGGCGGCAGGCTGAGGCAGGCCGCCGCATCAACCGTTTAGAAGCGATGCCAAGGGTTTCCGACATGAGCGATGACACAGCCGGCAAGACCTCTCCGATGGAGTTGGACGAGGCACGGGCACGCGAGCTCGAAGAGCAGTTCGATGCCGAAATCCGGTTTCGGCCTCTGGCGCCGCTTGTTGCGCGGCTGGTTGGGGCCTTGCTGATCGCCTTATCCATCTTTCATTATTACACCGCCGGCTTCGGCCTTCTATCGGAGGTGCTGCATCGCGGCATCCACCTGTCTTTCGTCCTGGGATTGATATTTCTGGTATTTCCCTTCTCCAGGCGCGGTTACGGCGAGCCGGTGCAATCGACTGTGTTGCGACCGCTCGACATTTCGCTGTTCGATTGGGCGCTGGCAATCGGTGCGGTCATCGCCGTCATGCACGTGCCGTTCATTCCACTCGATGACCTCGCCTTCCGTGTTGGCAATCCGACGACGGCGGATGTCGTGCTGGGCGGCGTGCTGGTTCTGGTCCTTCTCGAAGCAACACGCCGCTCGGTGGGCTGGCCTTTGCCGATCATCGCGGTCCTGTTCATGATCTACTCTCTGTACGGGCCGTCAATGCCAGGGATACTGGTTCATCCCGGCGCGACCTTCTCGCAGTTGATCAATCACCTCTATCTGACCAGCCAGGGCATCTACGGCATCGCGCTCGGCGTTGTTGCCACCTACGTCTTCCATTTCGTGCTGTTCGGGGTATTTGCGACGCGTATCGGGCTCGGCCAGCTCTTTCTCGATTGCGCGGCATGGGTCGCCGGTCGCTACGCCGGGGGACCTGCCAAGATTTCGATTTTCGGATCGGCACTGTTTGGCATGATATCCGGCTCCTCCGTCGCCAATACGGTGACTGTCGGCTCGCTGACGATCCCGGCGATGATCCGGCTCGGCTACAAGCGCACATTTGCAGCAGCCGTCGAATCCGCATCGTCCACCGGTGGCCAGATCACCCCGCCGATCATGGGTGCGGCGGCGTTCCTGATGATCGAGTTCCTTAATCTTCCCTACACGACGATCATCCTGGCGGCGATCGTGCCGGCCTTCATGCATTTCTTCGGAGTGCTGGTTCAGGTTCACTTCGAGGCCAAGCGTGAGGGCCTTCGCGGCATGACCGATGACGAGATGCCGGATCTGAAGGAAGCCTTCAAGCGCGACTGGCCGACCGTCATCCCGCTTGTCGTCCTGATTGGCATACTGCTCTCCGGCTACACGCCTTACCTCGCGGCATTCTGGGGCATCACGCTTTGCATCGCCGTTGGCCTCGTCAATCCGCGCCGGCGCATGTCGGTGACGGAAGTCTTCGAGGGCCTGCGGGACGGTGCAAAATACGCGCTGGCGGTCGGCGCGGCGGCGGCAACGGTTGGCATTATCGTAGGGGTCGTGACGCTAACCGGCGTAGGCTTCAAGATTTCCTACATCGTCACGACGACGGCGGCGGAAATGGCCACCTGGGTCGGTACGATTGTTCCAGCCGCCTGGTTTGGGCCGCAGACACTGACATTGCTATTCACCCTCATCATGACCGGTGTCGTCTGCATTTTGATGGGCTGCGGCATTCCGACGACTGCCAATTACATCATCATGGCAACGATTGCCGCCCCGACACTTGGCTTGCTCGGCGTTGAGCCGATCGTCGCGCATTTCTTCGTCTTCTATTATGGGGTCCTTGCCGACATCACGCCTCCCGTAGCGCTCGCGGCCTATGCCGCGGCGGGCATGGCGGGAGCCGACCCCTTCAAGACTGGCAACACCGCATTTCGCCTGGGTTTGGGAAAAGTGCTCGTACCCTTCGTGTTCGTGTTCTCGCCATCCCTTCTGCTCGTAACCGCCAACTTCTCCTGGAGCAACTTCACGATCGCCTTCGTCGGGTGCGTCTTGGGTATTACATGCCTCGGCTCCGCCCTTTCCGGCTTCTTGCTTGTCAGAACCGTCTGGTGGGAGAGAACACTCCTGATTTTAGCCGCGATCCTCTTCGTGGTCCCTGAACTTGTATCGTCGCTGGTGGGGCTGCTCTTGGTCATCCCTGTCTTGGGTCGGCAATTCACTGCCGTCAGCCGGGCACACGCTTGAGAGCGGCCAGAAACCACCCGCGACTGCTTTACCGAAATAGCCCCGTTGGAGGCGCTATCAACGGATAACATGTTGCACCACCTTCTTAAGCGTCAGACCTTGAACGACGATCGTGAAAATCACGATCACTTAGGTCGCGGTCAGGATCAAAGGTTTCTCTGGACCTTCGGGCAAGGACAATGCCAGTGCGATCGAAATGCCTCCCCGCAACCTTCCCCATGTCAGGACGGCGATAGCCCCCGGCACAAATTCGAGCCACCGCTCAAGAAGTTTCACCGGTATGCCGGTCGCGGCCAGGCGCGCCAGGAAGACGATCGGAAGCAGGACGATTGCCAAAAGAGTCAGCGAAAATTCAAAGCGCAGGACCAGAACTTCGAGCCCGATGAGCAGAAAGAGGGTCGAGTTTAGAATCTCATCGACCAGTGTCCAGTAGCCAAAGAGATACCGTTGCGTTAGATCGCTCATCGCGTCCCTCGGTCCCTTATTCCCTATGATCAATCCCGCAACGGGGACTGCGATTGGTCCACTCGCACCAAGCGAGGACGCAAAGGCGTATGTTCCCATAACCAACGCGATGGAGATCAGCACCTCGATGGGATAATCGTCAATTCTTCGCAATCGCCAAATAGGCGATGTAGCCAGTCCCAAATCCCAGTGCTGCGCCACCCACGGCCTCGACGAAGAACAGTTCAAGGATCTTGATCGCTCCGACCGATTCGCCGCCCGAACCGACAGCGATCGCAAGGATCGCCGTGAACACCACCACGCCAACCCCATCGTTGAATAGCGATTCTCCAGCCATGTCGGTCTCAAGCGACCGGGGAACCGTCACAGTCTTCAAGGTGGCAAGCACGGCAACCGGATCAGTCGGGCTGATCAAGGCGCCGAAGACTAGCGCCCATACGAAAGGAAGTTGAAGTCTGGTGCGGATGTGCTTGAGACCGAGGGCCTGCACGCATTCGCGAAGTCCCTGGCCTTGAAGCGCGTCAGAGCCAGTTCTTACTGAAAACTTTGAGGCTGGGCCGGGTCAAGATCTCATTCGAATTCGAAGTGGACCGTTCAATCGAAACTATCGAGCTGTCCCGACAGCGAAGTGGCCGTGCTAACGTCACCGCCACTTCGCATTTGGCCGGATTAGACCGGCCAGACAGACTGCAGCTTCTCGCCCGACAAGATACGATCTCTGGCCACGGTCTCATGCTTTCCAAGCGTGTCGGCCTGGTCGGCGACAGCGGCCAGGTGCTCCTTCGGGATGCAGACGACACCATCTACATCGCCAAAGATCACGTCGCCGGGTTTAATGGTGACGCGGCCGATCTTGATCGGGATCTGCGATTCGATTGGTTCCTTCTTTCCGGTCACGCCGACCGGGCTCGGCTCGGTGCCGAATAAGGGGTAGCCGAGTTTTCGGACCTGTGCGAGGTCGCGTACCGTGCCGTTAACGATCGTGGCCGCCGCACCGCGTGTCTTGGCGCCCGAACTCATTAGCTCGCCGGAGCAGGAGCCCGGCGCACAGGAAGCTTCGCAGACGAGGACCCCGCCCTTCGGCGCGTTGTCGACAGCATTATGATAGATGTCCTGTGGCTCGCCTTTGCGGTCTGACAAACCAAAAAGCACAGTCACGGCCGGTCCGCAGATCACCTCTCCTTCCGCCAAGGCACCCAGCAACTTGATGCCTTCCAGATGTCCCCAGAGGCCGAGCGCCTCCATGCTGTCGTGCACGTCACCCGAATACCAATTCTTCAGGCGCTCGATCGCGCTCCAGTCGACATCGGAATAGTCAAAATCAGGCATTACGTCTTTCCTCCCTTGGATGCTTTTTCAATGGCAATGCGCAGGTAGTTCGCGCTGTTGTCGATCTGGGCGCGGACCAACGCCTTTGCCCCGATTTCGTTGTGGTCGCTGATCATCTGATAGATCGCGGCGTGTTCGTCGTAGGCCTCGTCAAGCGACTTGGTCGGCACACGGCTCGTTACCTGGATGACTTCACTAATGAGGCTGGCGAAATTGTCATAGATGATCGACAGGATGCGATTGCCCGCCGAGTGGACGATGGCCAAATGAAAGGCCGCGTCGGCCTCTACGAAACCGGAGAAGTCCGTTTCATCCCGCGCCCTGCGCATGCGATCCAAATTCTCCTTAACCGCAGGAGCGATCGGCGCATCGGACGCGCAGACGATTTCGAGGATCTCCGTCTCGATCATGCGACGCGCCACCATCAGCTGCTGCAGATATTCTGGCTCCGCCGCCAACCGCTGACGGACCGTCACGGCCAGCGTATCGAGAAACTCGTTCACGTCCTCGCGCACCACGGTCGTGCGCTCACCGTGACGACGCAACAGGAGACCCTTGGTTTCGAGCGTGTGGATTGCCTCGCGCACGGCGCGGGTGGAGACACCGAACTCCTTGGCGATCGCGCTTTCGGAATCCAGCTTGTCGCCGATCTTCAACTCGCCGCTCAGAATGCTGGCCTCCAGCGCCGATGCCACCATGATGTGCAGGCGGTCTCGCTTCGGAACTGTGGATGTTTCAGCAGTCATCATGTCGGGCTCCCGCAGTCGTGTTTCGCTTTGACCTTTTGCAGATTGAGCGAAGTGGTTGACGCATCACCAATCATGCGCTTACAGTACTTATGTCATAAGTCATATGTCAAGTGTCGGTCCAGCGGGAGGATAGTCGCAGCGCCGCACGCAACAGGGAAACGGGAGGAGACATCGTGTCTTTAATTAATAAGTTCTGGCGCCATGCCGCAGCCGGAGTGGCTGGCGTGGCAGTGGTGCTGAGTGCTGGCGTCGCCATGGCCGAGTGGCCGGAGAAGGCCGTCACCGTGATCGTACCGTGGGCAGCTGGCGGCGGCACCGATGCCACCGCCCGGGCTGTGGCCGAGGGCCTGCAGAAGAAATTCGGTCAGCCCTTCAATGTCGTGAATCGCACCGGCGGTGGCGGCCTCGTTGGCCATTCTGCAATCGTCCAAGGCGCGCCCGACGGTTATACGCTCGGCGTCGTCACCATCGAAAGCGCGATGTACGAAGCGCAGGGCCTCAAGGGGGTGACGCCTGCGGACCTAACCTTCATAGGTCGCTTCAACGCCGACGCCATTGCCGTGAATATCCGCCCCGACGCCCCCTATTCAGATCTCAAGGGCCTGATCGAAGCCGTCAAAGCTGACCCGGGCGGCGTCGCAGCTTCCGGCGCAAACCGCGGAGGTCTCTCGCATCTTGCCTGGGTCGGTCTGCTGCAGAAGGCGGGCATCGATCCCGTTGCCGCAAACTGGGTTGCTTCGGATGGTTCAGCGCCGGCGCTGCAGCAATTGACATCTGGCGCCATTGCCGTGGTTTCCACCTCGCCCGCCGAAGCAAAGGCGCTCGTTGAGGCTAACCAAGCCAAGACCATCGCGATGATCTCGAGCGAGCGCAGCCCGCTTTATCCCGACCTTCCGACCTCGGACGAAGTGCTCGGGATCAAGTGGTCGCCTCTTCCCTTCCGCGGCATGGCCGGACCCAAAGGCCTGCCCGACGACGTCGTACAGAAGGTCAGCGCCGCATTGAAGGAAATCACAGAGGACGCAGAGTTCAAGAAGTTCATGACCTCGCGCGGCTTCTCCGTTGCCTATCAGGACGCCCCGACCTTTGCCGCGACCGTAAAGGCCGCTCATGACGGACTGAGCGAGACCATGAAAGCGGTTGGTCTGGCCAAGTAGCGGCCACAGCAAGAGACATTGACATGAAACTCAGCGAAAGACTGATCAGCCCCGGGCTGATCTTGTTCGGCGGAGGCGTGATCATCGCCTCCGCCGGCCTGCCGCAAGTGCCCGGAGTCCGCTTCGGCGCTGACCTCATGCCGTCCATCACAGGTGGAGCGCTGATCCTTTTCGGCGGGCTGCTTGGCTGGAAAGCCTGGTCGAAGCCCCTGACCGAACCGCTGGTCGATACCAGCGAGTGGGAGGTGTCCCTGCGAAAACGGCTCACGGCGATCTGGACCATTGGTGCCCTGCTGGCGGCAACGCTGCTGTTCCAGTCCGTGGGCTTCCCGCTGATCGGCCTGATCTTCATGACCGTGCTGATGGTTCTGATGGGTGCCCGGCCGCTCACCATCGCCATTGTCGCGCCGCTGTTCGTCCTGGCGCTGCATCTGAGCTTCACCAGGATCATGCATGTGGAACTTCCTGCCGGGCCTCTGGGAGCATTCCTATGATGAGCTTCGAAACTTTCGAGACGGCCTTTTTTATGGTGATGGCGCCAAGCGTGCTGCTCGCTATTCTGATCGGCTCTGTTTACGGCCTGTTCATCGGTGCGCTGCCGGGACTGACTGCCACCATGGCGACAGCTCTGCTGGTGCCGATCACCTTCTACATGGAGCCGTTGGCGGCGATCGCGCTGATCGTGTCCAGCACGGCCATGGCGATCACCGCGGGTGACATTCCCGGAGCCCTGATCCGCATACCCGGCACGCCGGCCTCGGCCGCCTATACCGAGGAGGCCTACGAAATGACCCGGCAGGGCAAGGCCGGAGAGGTCCTGTCGCTCGGTTTCTTCTTCTCCGCCCTCGGCGGCCTGATCGGCGCCACTGTCCTGCTCGTCTCTGGACCGGCATTAGCGCAGGTCTCGCTGAACTTCTCCAGCTTCGAGTTCTTCTGGCTGGCGACGCTCGGCCTCATGACATGCGCACTGGTCAGTTCCGATAATCCGATCAGGGGTGCTGTCTCGCTTGTCATCGGCCTACTGTTGTCAACAGTCGGACTCGACGTGACCACAGGCCAGCCGCGCTTCACCTTCGATGTACTGGAGCTTTCGGGCGGCATCAGCTTCATCCCGGTCATGATCGGCATGTTCGCCCTGTCGGAAATCATCCGGGGCTTCACCGCTCTGGAGCGTGAGCTGCCGCCAGCGCCGAAGGTGGGCGACATCAAGCCCTATCGCGGTATGTTCGCGCTGCTGCGCAGGTATCCAATGAGCGTCGTGCGCGGCACTTCGCTCGGCTCCGCCGTCGGCGCGTTGCCAGGCGTGGGCGGTGATCTCGCGGCCTGGATAGCCTACGGCATGAGCCGCAAGTTCTCCAAGACGCCGGAGAAATTCGGGACCGGCCACCCGGAAGGACTGGTAGAGGCAACCTCGTCCAACAATGCCGGGCTTTCCTCCGCCTGGATCCCGGCGCTGGTGTTCGGGATCCCAGGTGACGCGGTCACTGCGATTGCGGTCGGCGTTCTGTTCATGAAGGGAGTTTCGCCCGGCCCGCGATTGTTCATCGAAAACCCGACAATGCCGACGGCAATCATCCTGACGTTTTTCGTCGCCAACCTGCTGTTGCTGCCGCTGGGCTGGTTCGCCATCAAAGGTGCGCGGCATGTTCTGTCGGTACCCCGCGCCGTCATCGTGCCGATGATCCTGCTGTGCTGCTTTGTCGGCTCCTATGCCGTCAACAACACGCTGTTCGACGTCTGGACCATGCTGGTCGCGGGTGTCGTTGGCTACCTGCTGGAGCGCAACGGCTTTCCCATCGCCCCGATCATCCTGGGCCTCGTTCTGGGACCCGTACTCGAACGGAACTTCATCATGTCGATGCAGATTGCCCGCGGCGACTTGCTTGGCTTCTTCGAGCGGCCGGTCGCCGGCGGCCTCGGCATCGTGGTTTGCACCATCCTCGTGCTTGCCATCCACCGCGCCTGGACGCGGCGCGGCCAAGGGCCGGATGCCAGTGATCCTGCCACAGTCCTGCCCGACGTTCCCAATTCAACAAAAGGAAATTTGCAATGAAAGACGTATTCTCCGTCAAGGATCGCGTCGCCGTAGTGACCGGCGGTCTCGGCCAGCTCGGCACCCAATTTACCAAGACGCTGGCCGGAGCAGGCGCCAAGGTCGCGATCTATAGCCGCCGCCCATTCTCGCGCCAACAGGTCGTCGAGAAATTCGGCGAACTCGCCGACAACGTCCGCGTTTACGAAGCCAGCGTGCGCGATAAGGAGAGCCTGATCAAGGCAACCGACCAGCTGATTGCCGACTGGGGCGTCCCGCACATCCTGATCAACAACGCCGGCATTGACAGTAAGCCAAATGGCGACGCTGACCAGAACGCGCCATTCGAAGACTATCCGCAGAAATATTGGGACGAAGTGATCGACACCAACCTTACGGGCGTGATGCTGACCACCCAGGTGATCGGCAGCAAGATGGCCGAAGCCGGCTGCGGATCCATCATCATGGTCGGCTCGATGTATGGTCTCGTGTCACCCAACCAAGCGCTCTATGCCTATCGCGAAGCACGCGACGGAAAGCCGTTCATCAAGGCGATCTCCTACGCCGCATCGAAATCCGGCTTGGTCAACATGACCCGCTATCTTGCCACCTACTGGGCGAAAAAGGGCGTGCGCGTAAACCTGGTTACCTTCGGCGGCGTCAAGACCGGCTCCTTCGACAAGGAATTCATTGATGCCTTCCTCGAGCGCGTCCCCATGGGCCGCCAGGCGGAGATCGACGAGTTCGGCCCGATCGTGCAGTTCCTCGGCTCCGACGCCTCCACATATATGACCGGCGCCAACCTGGTTCTGGACGGTGGCTTCACGGCCTGGTGACCGCAGGCGCTTATCTGACCCCCAACCCACTCGGCCGGCCGAGCGGGTTTAATTTAGCAAACTCCAAAGGGAGTCCCTTCCGCGCTAGGTCTCAAGGGTGAACCGACGTGTGGACCCGCATTGACAAGCGCTCACTATTATGAGGTTAGCACTTGTATCGGCTAGAACAATCGGTAGGCGTTCACCTACTACCCACTTCGGGCCGCAAAGCTGCCGAACCCTCGCCTTGAAGGGATCAGAACCGCCGACCTACCGCTTCTTTTCTCAAGCTGCTGAAAAAGCCCCCTTTGCTGCGTAACGCGCTATTATGGAACTCTGGATGGAGGACAGAGGTGGCTCGGGAAATCTGCACAGTTGGGATAAGTGGAATTTCTGCCTGACTTCGGCTTAGATGCCGGGAACAGAAGAGACCATGACAAGACGACCGCGCCGGAACCATAGCCCGGCTTTCAAGGCGAAGGTGGCAGTTGCCGCCATTAGGGGCGAACAAACGCTGGTGGAATTGTCCCAGCAGTTTGACGTGCACGCCAACCAGATCAAACAGTGGAAAGACCAGCTCCTTGAGGGGGCGACAGGACGCCGCCACCCTGCAAACTTTTGCTGGCGTTCCAGAGCTTCTGAACGGTTTCCCGCGCCCTTGTACCGTTCATCAGCCTGCGTCTTTCCAGATGTTTTCGTTAAGGTCGCGAACCACTTGCGCCAGTTCACCATTAAACACGCGGTCAATCCGAGACCATCCCCCTAGCGACGCGAAAGGCTCAGCCGTATCGACCTCTCGCTTTGACAGGTTTGTCTCGCGGCAAAAGATTTGCGCCTTGAAGTCGTGGATCATGGCATAGCCGGTCGGAATGCCGGAGGCGGCCGATGCGCCTGCGCCGAGGAACCACGCCACAAGATTTGGCCTAAGATCGAGCGCTGTCGCGAATTGTGTGGCGGATATAGTTTTTATCGGCACGGTCTCCCCCTTTTAAGCCGTCGTGGGGAGCGGGTCGGTTCCCTCGCTCAAGATGGCAAGATATCGCCGGTAACTGAACACGCGCCCCCGCTTGCGCCCGGTGATTTCTTCGATGATGCCGAACCGTTCCAGATCGGCGAGCGCCGCATTGACCGTAGGGGCTGAGAGACCTGTTTGCTGAACGAGTTGGTTGGCCGTCAGGAACGGGTTTTGTTGAAACAGATCGTGGATACGCAGCGCGGAGCCTGCCCGGTCGCTCTCTGTGGTAATCCGCTCGCGGTCTTCCTTGAACAGATCGACAATCCGGGTGGCGGCCTCGAATGCCTGATTGGCCGTATCCGCAACACCGGCAAGGAAGAAATCAAGCCAGGCTTCCCATGCCCCGTGCTCGCGCACCTCCTGAAGCAGGCGATAATAGTCGGCTCGATGCGTTTTAAGATAGAGGCTCAGATAGAGCAGCGGCTTGCGCAGCACACCGTTGACGCACAGGTACAGCGTCACCAACAAGCGACCGATCCTGCCGTTTCCATCCAGGAACGGGTGGATGGTCTCGAATTGGACATGCAGCAGCCCAGCCTTGATGAGGGCGGGCAGGCGCGAGCCGTCCTCGTGCATGAAGCGCTCAAGCGCATCGAGACAAGCATCCATCTCGGTCGGCGGTGGCGGCACAAATAGTGCGTTGCCTGGGCGTGAACCACCGATCCAGTTCTGAGACCGCCGAAACTCGCCGGGATTTTTCGTGCCGCCACGCCCGCTTTGCAGCAGTCGCTCATGCATCTCGCGGATCAGACGTAGTGACAGCGGCAGGTCTTCGAGGCGCTCCAGGCCATACATCATCGCATCGACATAGTTCGACACTTCACGGATGTCGTCGATCGGCTGGCCAGCCTGCGCCTCGGTTTCAAAGCGCAGCAGGTCCGAAAGAGTCGATTGTGTGCCCTCTATCTGGGATGAAAGGACGGCTTCCTTCCGCACGTACATGTAGAGGAACAGTTCTTGGCGCGGTAGCAGCATAGTCATGCCGTCCAGGCGCCCCAAGGCACGTTCCGCCAGACTTAGCCGCTCCAGAAGGGCCAGCACATCGATCGGCGGCTGCGGTGGTAGCGGGGGCGGTACGAAGGCACGCACGATCTCGCCCGCAACAGGGGTCTCGACGAAGCGGCCTAGCCGGATGTTGGATGCTGATTCGGACATGCTCCCACTATGCGGGAGCGGCCTTATTTAAGCAATTGGCTTTTGGCTTAAATAGGCGTTGGACTAAAGTAAGTGCTCTTAAACAACGGTCGACAACATTATGGGCGCGTACATGCAAAAGGTCCGTGATGGCCGAGCGAAGGTTCTGGACCAGATGAAACCGATCAGCGACCTGCTTGGCCTTCGGTGCGCCTTCACGGGTGGCCTGCGCATACAGGCCGCAGCGGTCGCGACTGACGACCTCGATGGAGGGATGGTCACGCAGCCACTTGGCGGCACTCTCGACGCTGCGATCATCCAGTATGTCGATGACCGAGCGTCGCTCGAGATCGACCATGATGGTCCCATAACTCGTCGCCCGCCGCCAGCTCCAATCATCAATACCGACCACCCGTATCTCGGAACTGCGTTAAGCCGCCGCAGCATCCCGCTTCAACTGCCGCAGAATGGTGTCGTCGCTGACCGGCATGCCGAGCCGCTCCATCAACCGCTCACCAGGACGGCCGCCGGCGCTGTGGCCGAGCAAGCCGACAATCTCCCCGACCCTTCTCGTCCGGCGCGCATAAGGGGCAGCGATCGTCGGCAGTCGGCCGGTGAACGTTCGCCGTGCGCAGTCCCCATGTGCACATCGCCAGCGGCTCACCAGGAGTTTCACTGTCACCGACTGACCCTGGACCGGCAGATCCTGGAGACTACGGCGGGACCAGCCATGCCTGCTTCGGCTTCGCCGTCCACAATCGGGGCAGATGCCGATCGCGGATCCAGCGGCGGAAACAATCCAACTGTCGTCAACAGTGAGCGCGATACCCAGTATCTTGACCCCTGGGCCGGGCGACCATTTCGAATTTGTTCGCATGCCCGCCCATAGCGACAACCTCGCTAACGACAGGTGAACCACACAAAGTGAGGAAGAACCGGTTTTATTGGCATTACTTTTCCAGTCCGGGCAACAGCTTGCTTGCCGGAATGGCCGGTTTTGGAGCCGATACTGGACTGCCGGTTCTGGCGTCCACCATCGACTTGGGGACCTTCATCTCGGGGGCTAAGTTCGCCGCCTACCGGGGAGTTGCTGAAGCGGTGGTGAGGCGGTGACCGCCGCACCACCGCCTGTGCTCACTTGGCGACGGGCTTTGCCGATTGTACCAGTGTGTGGGTCGCTTCGCCGCCGATTGCGACGCAATCGTCAGCGGACTGAGCCAAAACAACAATGTCCTTCACCTTGCAAACGGTGCCGACGCCTACGTCTTCGGTGCCGATCATAGGGCTAGAGGGGTTCCAGCCGGACATGCCGGCAAACGCCGAGGTCGCCGAGGCCGTCAAAAATAGTCCGAACAGGATGGTCTTCATTTCATTTTCTCCTTGGGGTGAAGGTTATGGCTGCCAATTGCGGTCAGTCATGCAGGACAATCCGGGTCAGCAGAGCGTCAGGATCATGCGTCGTCGGCTGCTGCGCGCACGACAACGGATCCAATCCCGCCTGCTCCATCGCGGATTTCTGAGGATCGCAGATAGCGATTGCCGCAGTATGTGTTTGCGATGCCGCAAGGTCTGCGGCTTGTTGAAATGTGCCGCGACCGAGAGCAATCGACTGTGCCAACTGCTGGGAATAAAGGGCCATCGATTGGTCCGCGGCGAAATTGGCAAACTGGGAGGCCGCGGCGGAGACGATTACCGCTTCCGCGCGGGTCGCGTCGTTCAGCGGGTGAGCTTCGATGAACAAGGGCGTGACGGCGCCGGATTCGCAGGCGTCGAGAATGAAGATCACCTCTCCAGCCGCCAGGGCATGCACCCAGCCGGCGAAATCGCTGGCTCTGATCCAGTCGCCCTCAGCGACAGCAAACTGTACCGCGGCCGGCTTTTCCTTGGTCCACAACACGAACACGTCGTTGTCGGGGCCCACCTCCGCGGCTGGGTCGATAGCACCGGCGTGCATGTTTGCATAAATAATCAGCCGGTCATCGGCGCCAAGGCCGCTCAAGCCCGCAAAAGCGGCCTTGAGACCTTCGGTGGTGGCCGCATCATTCACAAGGGTCGTCACATTCCTGTCGTCTACGCCGAGACGTTCGGCCAAGGCCGCCTCGATTGCATCCACGCTGCGGCGGCAGGCCTCTGTATCCACCGGTTTCCATGGGGGGCAAATGCCGATCGCCATCAGATGCGTCGTCTTGATATTTGGACCTTCGGCCCGCACCCTAGTCATCGGAATGACTGCTACGGCCGCGCCGACGATTAGGGCGAATATCGCTGCCGATCGAGGGTTCACGCATGACAAAAGCATTTAAAACATTCTCTTTGTTCGCGAATTCCACATGAAACCTGCGCCCAGGATATTAACAAATCCCTGTGCGTCTATTTTGGCACCGACCTGTTTTTTTGACGGCGTGAAGTCGTGGGGGCGGTGAGCATCGGCCGTTCGATCTCGCGCTGAGTCCTTTTCTGGTGCTTTCGCCTGATCCCGAACTGTCGAGCTGCGCTTAGCTTCGGAACTTTTCGCGGCCACCAACCGAATGCTGGCGGCGGCCTGGGGACGGTGTCCGGTTTTGACGGCCAACCTCAGTGGCTGGAAATCACCGATTAAGAACGCAAAGTCGTCGGTGGGCGTGAACCGCAGTTGACCCGAGTAAATGCCTTGCCAGCGTCGCCTTGAAGGGATCAGAACCGCCGACCTACCGCTTCTTTTCTCAAGCTGCTGAAAAAGCCCCCTTTGCTGCGTAACGTGTTATTATGGAACAAGCGGCAACTGCAGCTCGTCGCTGCGTTTTTCGGACACTCCATGACCTCGCAGATCGAACGTGATTAAACGGTGGTGCGAAAGCTCGCTGCGGCGTAGCCCTAAAGGCCCAGCATCTTGAGATAATTGATTGAGCTTTTGGCAAAACCGCGCCAGTCGCTCGGATTGTCGTGTTCGGTGACGATATGCTCGACCCGGGTCTTGCGGAACAGCGGAACGAGACGCGGCCAGTCGATGATGCCGGAGCCGGTCGGCACCCAGCCATCGTCGACGGTGGTCCCGACAGGCGCTAGGTCCTTTACCTGGATGGCGATGATCCGGTCTGCGAATTTTTCGAGTTCGGCCGCCGGATCGCCGCCAGCTCGGGTGATCCAGCCGCAATCGATCTCAAACCAGACGCCCTGGCCTGCTCCATCGAAGATATGATCGATTGGGCGCGAGCCATCGGCCATCGCCCGAAATTCGAAATCATGATTGTGCCAGGCGACCTTCAGTCCCTGCTCAGCTGCAATGGCTGCACCTTCAGCCAGCTGCGAGCCGAGATTTCGCCAATATTCGACCGTTGTGCCCCGATCCTCCGGTGCCACATACGGCGGGATCATCACGGTGGCACCGATCGTCTGGGCGATGTCGACAAAGCGGTTGGGCTCGCTGACTAGGCCTTTTAGCGGCATGTGGAAGCAGTGGCATTTCAGGCCAGAATCGTCGAGCGCCTGTCGGAAGGTCTTGGGATCGGCCTCATAGGCTGGCAGCCAGGGTTCGATCGCATCGTAACCGAAGGATTTCAGATGCGAAAACTGGTCAAACAGCGGCGGAAAATTGCGGGAGGAATAAAGCTGGTAGGAAATCGGGTAGGTCATGCGGGTTCTTTCAGTTCTGCGGCTGTGTATCGCGGTCGTATTCCAGAAGCTCGATTAGCCCGCCAAGCATATTTTCAGCGCCAAAATAGGCGTATCGTCCAGTTCCGCTCTGGAACTCGCCGCGCTGAAGCAGGCCATGTCCGGCCTTTTCCAGCTCCGCAGTGTCGCGGATGAGGTTGCGGGTTTTGAAGGCAATATGGTGGAATCCCGGCCCTTTTCGCTCCAGAAGGTCGCGCCAAGCGCTTGGCTCCGGGCCGGGTTCGATGAATTCCAGATCGATATTGTCGAAATGGAACATCATGATGCGGCAGCCGACCCTGGCCGGTTGGTCTCTATAGACAGCCTGCGCCTTGTCAGGATCAGCGGAATAGCTGAGCGGCGGAAGCTCCAGGCCGGTCAGCCGGGCGAACCATCCGGCGGACTCTTCCAACGTATGGGTAACGAAACAGATCTGCAGAAGGTGATTGCCGTCACCAAGGATCGTGTTCTTCATCAGACCTCCAGTCGCTTTCCTGTTTCTGGATCAAATAGATGGGCACGCTCGGCATCGATGCCGACCAGAATCGTTTCGCCGGGCAGCTTCTCGATCCGTTCGCGGAAGACGCCGGTAACCTCGTGGCCGCCGAGCCGCAAGACGACCAGGGTCTCGGAGCCCGTCGGCTCAACCGTGATGATCTCCGCTTTGAACCCGTTCGGATCGAGGCGAAGATGTTCCGGGCGAATGCCCAGATGGACCATGCGGTTGCCGAAGGATGCGATGCGCGGTGCCGTCACCGACGTACCGTCGGCCAGGACGAAGCTTCCATTTTCCAACCGACCGCCGAGAATGTTCATGCTGGGCGACCCGATGAAGGCTGCGACGAAGAGATTGGCCGGCCGGTCGTAGAGTTCTAGCGGCGAGCCGATCTGCTCGATAAAGCCTCCATTCATAACGACGATGCGGTCGGCCATCGTCATCGCCTCGATCTGGTCGTGGGTAACATAGACGGTGGTGGTCTTCAGGCGCTGGTGATTCTGCTTGATTTCCGAGCGCATCTGGACACGCAGCTTGGCGTCGAGATTGGACAGCGGCTCGTCGAACAGGAAGACCTTCGGCTTGCGAACCATCGCCCTTCCCATAGCGACGCGCTGGCGCTGGCCGCCGGAGAGATGGCGCGGATAGCGCGTCAGATAGGCATCGAGGCCAAGAATTCTGGCGGCTTCAGCCACCCGCGCCGAAATCTCCTGCTTCGGAGCACCGGCAAGCCGCAGCGAAAAGCCCATGTTGGCCTCCACCGTCATATGCGGATAGAGCGCATAGGACTGGAACACCATGGCAATGTCACGTTCCTTTGGAGCAAGCGAGTTCACCACCTTGCCGTCAATGGCGATCTCTCCGCCGCTGATGGCCTCCAGCCCGGCGATCATCCGCAGCAGCGTGGACTTACCGCAGCCGGACGGCCCGACGAGAACCACGAATTCGCCGTTGGTAATATCCACCGAAACGCCATGAAGTACTTCCAGCGCGCCATAACTTTTACGCGCCTCTTTGATGGTCACCGAGCCCAAGGGTCAACTCCATTCATGATGTCAATCATCCCAGCCGGGCGATTTTTCAGGATTGATACGGCGATAGCCGCGATCGAGTGTGCGGATCTCCGCCATCTCCGCCTCGCCCAGCGAAACGTCGAGAGCGGCGAAATTGGCGCGCAGATTGGTCTCGCTGCCGGAGGCGGGGATGACGACGTGCCCCTCCCCCATCAGGAAGGCGAGCGCGACGGCGGCAACCGTGACCCCATGCTGTCCGGCAATGCGGTTGAGAACCGGGTCCGCGCCGATCTCGCCCTTGGCGAGCGGCTGATAGGCGGTCAGCTGCAGGCCGATCTGCCGCGCGTGGGCGACGAGATTGGGCGACTGCAGATAGGGATGGATCTCGACTTGGTTGGTGGCGAGAGTACCGTTGCCGATCAGGGCCCGTGCCTTTGCAAGCAGTGCCACCGAGAAGTTGGAGACGCCGATCAGGCGCGCATAACCCTGGCGCTGCGCTTCGACGAGCGCCGTCATATAGTCCTCGAAGGGCACCGCATCCCGGTGCGACGGCCAGTGGATCAGCAGGAGATCAACCTGATCGACGCCGATCGTCTCCAGGCTCTTGCGGACCGACGGCATGAACTGCGCCTTGTCGAGGCGGGTATCGGCGACCTTGGTGGTGATGAAGACATCACCGCGCGGCAGACCGGAGCGACGCACCGCCTCGCCGACGGGCTGTTCGGTATCGTAGCTCTGCGCCGTATCGAGGTGGCGATAGCCGATCTCGATCGCCTTCAGAAGCGCGGCGACGCCTTCGTCACCGGTTCGGCCGTAGGTGCCGAGGCCGAGCCTGGGGATGGTGTCGCCGTTCATGATCATCCTTTCGTGGCGCCGGCGGTGAGACCACCGACAAACAGGCGCTGCATCGAGAAGAAGAGGAGTGCGATCGGCAGCGTCATGACGACCGAGGCGGCCATGACCGCACCCCAGTCGGTGTTGAACTCGGTGGAGAATTCCGCCAGCCCGATCGGCAGGGTCTTCACCGAAGAGTCGGTCGCAAAGCAGAGCGCGAAGACGAACTCGTTCCAGGTGGTGACGAAGGCATAAACGATGACCGCGACGATGCCGGGCGTGGACAGCGGCAGCGTGATGCGGAAGAGGATGCCGAGCCGCGACGACCCGTCGATGATCGCCGCCTCCTCGAGCTCTACGGGGATAGCCTTGAAGTAGGAGGTCAGCATCCAGACGGAGAGCGGCAGGGTGATGATCATGTAAACGAGGATCAGCCCCCAATAGGTGTTCACCAGGCCGAGAACCCGCAGCGTGATGAACAGCGGCACGATGATCGCGGCGGTCGGCAGCAATTGGCCGATCAGCACGAAGCTCTGCAGCAGTGGCTTGCCGCGGAACTCGAAGCGCGCAAAGCCGTAGGAGGCGAAGATCGCAAGCAGCAGCGCCAGGAATGTCGAGCCGACGGAAATGATGACGCTGTTGAGGAAATAGCGCGGGATATTGCTCTCGAAGAGGACCTTGTAATAGTTGCCGAGCGTCGGGGTTTCCGGCCACCAGACGGGCGGCACGGTATAGAGTTCCGACAGCGTCTTGATCGACGAGACGCCCATCCACATGAACGGGAAGAGGCAGAAGAGGACCAAAACGACGGCGCCGACAATGGTGATCGGCAGCGGCAGGCCCGTCCGCTTGAGGGTGCTGGCTTCGCTCATTTGGCCTCTCCCGGCGCCGATGCGAGCGCCCTGATGTAGATGATGACGATGACCAGCGCGACGGCGAAGAAGATCACCGAAAGCGCTGCAGCCTGATTGAACTGGGTGCTGTCGAATGCCAGCCGGAAGATCTGGATCGGCGTGATCAGCGTGCGGTTGGCCGGCCCGCCGCGGGTGATCGCATAGATGATGGTGATCGAATTCAGTCCCCAGATCACCAGCAGAAGCGTCACGGCGACGATCACCGATCGCACCTGCGGGATCATGATGAAACGGACTTCCTGCCAGAAATTGGCGCCATCGACCCGCGCGGCCTCATAAAGGTCGTTTGGGATCGACTGCAGTCCTGCCAGCACCATGATGGCGACGAAGGGGAACAGCTTCCAGACGTTGATGGCGATCAGCACGGGCATGACCGTGTCGCGATTGGTCAGCCAGCCGATCGGCTCCGGCAGCACGCCCGAGCCGGTCAGCATGTAGTTGATGATGCCGAACTCGGTGTGGAACATCCATGCCCAGGTGGTGGCGGCGACAATGCCCGGCACAACCCACGGCACCAGTGTGATCGAACGGACGATCCCGCGTCCGACAAAATTCTGGTTGAGCAAGATGGCCGTCGCCGTTCCAAGTACAACCTGAAAGACGATCGAGCCGCCGACGAACCAGATCGTGTTCCAGAACGCCTGCGGCGTCGCGCGCGCCGACAGGACCGTCCTGAAATTGGCAAGGCCGACAAACGCGCCCTGGCTGTTGGTCACGCTCAGGAGGCCGGTATAGGCAACGGGATAGGCAATCAGCATTGCCAGAACGATCAGCGCCGGCAGCACGAAGATAAGGCCCGTTGAATTGCGGTCCATCGGCAGGTTCCTCATAGGATAGATGGTGGCATGCTCTGGGGACGAGCCGTGTCCCCGGAGCCATCGACTTGTTGGATGTTACTGGTCGAGCAGGGCCTGGATATCCTGAGCCGCTCCATCCATCGCCTCCTGGGCATCCTCGTCACCGAGAAGAATGCGCTGGATGCCGTCGAAATAGGCCTGGGTGATCTGCACCCAGTGCTTGTTGTTCGGCACGGCGCGGCCATAGGGCAGCATGTCCTTGAACACTGTCAGGATCGGATCGCTGAAACGCGGCAGCGACATGGCCGACTTGCGGGCCGGGAACGTATCCGTCAAAGCCCCCTGGTTCGGCGCCTCGGCCAGGAAGGAAACGAATTTCTTTGCGTCGGTCGGGTTCTTGGCCGCCTTCGGAATGACGAAGCTCCAGCCGCCGAGCAGCGCTGCAGTCGGCTTGCCGGCCGGATGCGGAATGGGCATCACGCCGATATCGATCTTCGGGTTTTCCTTCTTGATCGACGCCACGTCGAACTGACCCGACTGATAGGCGGCCACGGTTTCGGCGATGAACAGCCGGCGGTTCGCGGTGCCGTCGTTTTCCAGCGTCGAGGCGGGCGACTGCTTGTTCTTGAAGAAGTCGGTGTAGAACTTGACCGCAGCCACGGCCGCCGGCTCGTTGACGATCGCCTTCTTGCCGTCGGCCGAGATGAAGTCGCCGCCGTTCATCCAGATGAAGGGCAGCGACCGGAAGATCGTGTTGCCGACCTCGCCGCCGCCGGTGATGGCGAAACCGGCCACCTTGCCCTTCGAGAGCGTCTTGGCGGCGGCAACCAGCTCGTCCCAGGTCTGCGGCGGCTTGGCCGGATCAAGGCCGGCATCCTTGAACGCGCCCTTGTTGTAGATGATCGCATGGGTTTCGATGCGATAGGGAATGGCCCAGAGCTTGCCGTTCCAGGTGCTGTAGTCGAGCGATGCCGGGATATAGTCGTCGCGGTCCTTCAGCACGTCGTCGACAGGCTGAACCAGGCCATTCTGGGCGTAACCGTTGACCCAGGCGTGCTGGACGTCGATCACGTCCGGCGCCGCGCCCGATTGCAGCGAGGTCAGCACCCGTTGCGGCAGGCCGTCCGCCGTGGTGACTTCCAGCTTGATCTTGATGCCCTGATTGGCCTGTTCGAACTTGGTGATCAGTTCGCGTGCCCGGCTCTCGTTAAAGTTCGGCGTCCACCAGACGACCTCACCGGCCCAGGCCACGCCGCTGGTCAGCATCGTGACTGCCGTGGCCATGACGGCCAGCTTCCTGAATTTCATCATCGTCTCCTCCTCCGTACGGCACTATGCCGTGTTTTCCCGAACCGGCCTCCACCGGAATGGTCTACTGCGATATTGCGGCCCGCTCCTCTTTGGGAAATTGCGCGACGCCCTGCGAACGTGCGGGTCCGAGCGCACGGGCATTGGCCGTCAGGGCCTTCATGAAGCCGACCGTATAGGCATTGCCCGCGTGCCACGGGGCCGGGCAATCGAGATCGGGCACGTGGTCTGGAACCATCACGCCGTCAAAACCCTCATCGCGCAGAACGCGGACGATTTCCGCCATGTCGAGATCCCCGTCGTCGACGAAAGCTTCGACGTAATGCGGGACCTTGCCGCGCACGTTGCGGAAATGCACGTAGGCAATCGCGCCCTGCCGCGCGAAATGGCGGGTGGTCTTGTAAACATCGCCCTCGACCATTTCCTGCAGCGAACCGACGCAGAATTCCAGGCCATTGGCCGGGCTCGGTGCGATGTCCAGCAGGCGCTGGTATTTCGCATGGCTGTTGACGAGGCGGGCATTGCCGCGCAGCCGCTGGACCGGCGGGTCATCGGGATGGGCGGCCAGCCGGACATTGGCCTTTTCCGCAACGGGCACGAGTTCCTTCAGGAACCATTCGAGACGCGACCAGAGATCCCGCTCGCTGACGCTGATCGGCGCCGCGCCGGCGACGGGGTCCCGATAGCGCATGTTCCAGAGCGTCCCGTCCGGGATCGCTGCATCCATGTCGAACTCGTTGCCGAAGAAGACGGCAGTCGTTGCACCGCCGCGAGCCATCCGCTTGCGCTGCCAGCCCCAGACGCCGGCAATCGAGAAATTGTAGCCGATGACCGGAATGCCTGCCCGTCCGGCATCGCGAACCAGCTGCTTCAGCCCGTCCATCTGTGCGTGCTTGCCCGGGCCATCGAGAAGGATATCCGACCAGAAATTGGGCGACAGGTTTTCCAGCGCCGCCACCTTCAGCCCGTGTTTTGCGAGCATGCCGACAACGCCGGACATTTGGTCATAGGTCCAGAGCGGCGTATCGATGCAGTCGCCGTTAATCGGCCCAACGCCGCCGTTTCGGTAGGCGGTGTTGTCGGCATTGCGGGAATATTGGGTCAGGTGCACGACGACATCGCTGACGCCAAGCTGGCTCGCATAACGCGCGCCATCCTCCGACAGATGATCGCCGAACAAGGTCAGACCTACCCTCACCTTTTCCTCCCCGAACGACGCTCGGCTGTGCCGCCGACTAGTTCATATTTGAATATCGTCAATTCGTAATACAACTTGGCGCAACCAGCGCCGGATGTCAATGCGCCGGTCGCCATCAGCGTGTGCCATCCGTCAACGTCACCGCCCCGGTCGCCACGCCGCTGGTGTTCATGCTGCCGTCAAACAGCGGCACGTCGTAGGGCGTATAAGGGTAGCGGTCGCAGGCTTCCTCGTTGAGTTCGACGCCGAGGCCCGGCGCGGTCGGCGCCAGAATTGCGCCGTTCTCGAACTGCAGCGTTTCGCGCACCAGCTCCTTGCGCCATGGCACATCCACCGACACGGTCTCGAAGATCGAGAAATTGGGGATGGCGACCGACATATGCAGCGTCATGGCGTTCATGACCGGGCCGACCGGATTGTGCGGAGCGATCGGGATCAGGTGGTGGTGGGCCATATGCGAAATACGCTTGGTCTCGCCAAGGCCGCCCGCATGCGACACGTCGGGCTGCAGGATATCGACGGCTTTCTTGTGCAGGGCTTCGAGGAATTTGCCGGGCTCGTACCAGCGCTCGCCGGCGGCGATCGGAACGGGGCTTTTCTCGCGGACATCGACGAGCGCGTCGATGCTTTCCGGCGGCGTCGGCTCCTCGATCCAGCGGAGATTGTAGGGCGCCAGTTCGCGACACATGGCAATCGCCGTCGGCACGTTGAGCCGGCCGTGAACATCAAGCATCAGATCCACGTCCGGACCGACCGCATCGCGGACGGCGGCGACGATGTCGATTGTTTCGCGGCGCTGCTTACGGGTCATTTCCAGGTCGGCGACGTCGAACGGGTCCCATTTGAGGGCGCGGTAGCCCATTGCCACGGCCTTGCGCGCATTCTCGGCATACTGGTCGGGGGTGACGGCGCCGAAGAACCAGTGATTGGCGTAGCATTCGACGCGGTCGCGGTACTTGCCGCCGAGCAGTTCGAAGACCGGCACGCCGAGCGCCTTGCCCTTGATGTCCAGAAGCGCGGCCTCGATGGCGCCGAGCGCGGTGCGGAACACCGCCCCGGTCCGCCAGTAGGAATCCCGGTGCAACTGCTCGACGATCGCATCGACCTCGAACGGATTGCGGCCGATCAGGACACGCTCCAGCTCTTCCAGCGCCGAGACGATGGTCTTCGTCTTCCACTCGAGCGTCGCTTCGCCGACACCTTCGTATCCGTCGTCCGTGTAGAGTTTAACGAAGACGAAATTGGTGCGCGAAACATTCGCGACAAAGATCTTCTGCTTTACGATCTTCATGTGACTCCTCCCGGCCGGCTGCATGCCGACCTTCCGCCATGTGTCTCTTGACTGTCAGGCCAGCGATTTCAGGCGCGCGATGGCCTCGAACTGGAGGCTGTCGTCGGCCATCTGCATCAGTTCGATGCGGTGACCATCCGGATCCTCGATCCAGGTCTGCCAGTTGTTGTCGGCAGCCTTGATGGTCGGGCGGATACGCTCGATGCCGAGCGCGTCCAGTTCGGCCACCGCCTGGTGGATATCGGGAACGGCAAGGCACAGATGATGGTAGGCGACGGTTTCACGGTCGGGCGCACGATCGCCGACGCCGTCGGGAAAGATTTCGAGATACTGGTCGTCGGTGATGCGCAGGTAGACCAGCCAGAGCTGACCATCCTTGTCGAGGCGCATCATCTCCGAAAAGCCGAGCTTGTTGACGTAGAAATCGAGGGTCCGTTCAACGTCCTTGACGCGAATGGCCACATGGGCGATCGATGAAACGGTCAGCATTTGCAGTATCTCCGGTTAAAGGCGCCCGTATTTGGCATAGACGTCGGCAACGTCGGCGCCGGCGCGGATCTCGTTGCGCGAACGGTTCTCGATGCCCATGATCTCTTCGGCACGGTCGAGCACCGCATCCACCTTGTCGGCGGGAATGACGATCACGCCGTCCATGTCGCCGAAAATCCAGTCGCCCGGATTGACCCGAATCTGCGATGTCAGTGTGCCAGTGACGGCGATCGGCACCTCGATGCCGCTGATGCGGGTCCGCCGGCGCGATTCGATCGGGGACAGGTATCGGGTGAAGACCGGCCAGTTTTCCATGCCCATCAGGATATTGCCGTCGCGGATGCCGCCATCGACGACGACGCCGACGGAGCCCTTGCTTTTGGAGCCGGTGCTCATCAGCTCGCCCCAGTGGCCGGCCTTGCGTTCGCCGGCCGCCGAAATTAGCACGACGCAGCCCTCATACATCCGGCGAAAGAAGGTGAAGGTCTTCACCTCTTCATTGTCGTATTCGTCGTCCGTGCGCATGTCGGCGGTGCAGGCGACGGTAAAGGCGGGGCCGGCGATCCGCATGCCGCGATCCAGCGCCCGGATATCGAGATCCATGCACTGATTGGGAAGTCCCATCTCGTCGAGAATGTCGTAGACGGCAGCCGTATACAGCTTGCCGAAGCGCGCGGCCTTCGCCGCGATCGCCGTAGAATCTCTGTCCATGCGGTCTGCCTCCTCCAGCAGAAATCCATTTCGATCTCCTCCACCCCACCTCAAAGGATTTCGGAGATATTCATATTTGAACTTCCCTAGTTCAATTATGCATGATAGGAAGATGTGGTGCGGAAAGTCAACGGCGAAAGTAAGCCATGGATGAAATGAGTGACGGCGGCGCGTCGAAATACAAGATCCCGGTCATCGACCGGATGATGGACGTGCTGGCGCAACTGGAGCGCCGGACCGGCGGCGCGACCATTCGCGAGCTGACGGCGCTGCTTGCCCTCCCCCGCACCACCATCTACCGCATCGTCAATACGCTGCAGGGCCACGACATGGTCAGGCGCGACGACAGCGGCGCCTACCATCTCGGCCACCGGCTCCTGGCGCTGGCCTCGCATGTGGCGACCGGCGCCAACGAGATCGATCTGGCGGCGGTGGCGCAGCCTTTTCTCGACAAGCTGTCTGCCGATATCGGCGAGGGCAGCAAGCTTTCGGTGATCGACCAGGACGGCATTCTCGTTCTGGCGGCGGCGCAGGGGCGCCGGCAATATGCGCTGACGGTCGCTCCGGGCCAGCGCATGCCGATTCATGCGGGTGCGGCGAGCAAGATGCTTCTGGCGCATCTGCCGCCTGAGGAACTGGCCGCCTGGCTGGCAAAGCCGCTGATCGCCTATACCTCGAAATCGCAGACGGATCCGAAGCGGCTGATGAGCGAACTGACGCGCATCAAGCGGCTGGGCTGGGCGCAGGACAGAGGCGAGAACGCCCCGAGCATCCAGGCCTTCGCCGCGCCGGTTCTCGACAAGACGGGGCGTGTCGTGGCGGCCATTAGCGTGCCCTATCTGGCCGGGGCAGAGCCAAGCCGGATGGAGGAAATCCGGCTTGCGGCGATCGATGCCGCGCGCGCCATGAGTGAAGCAATGCCGGTCTGACGGGACGGACCGGAAAAGTCGAGTGGGAGGAAGAATGAGGATCGTCGATCTCAAATGCGCGGTCATTGGCAAGAGCCCGATCGTGCGGATCGTCACGGACGAGGGCATGTCCGGATACGGCCAGGCCGAGACATGGAAGCCCTATCTGAAAAGCCATATCCTGGCCTTCCGCGAGGCTCTGATCGGTGAGGACCCGACCAATGTGGAGCGGGTGATGCTAAAGATCCGCCAGCGTGGCGGCTTCAAACCTTGGGGATCGGCAGTCAGCGTCATCGAAATGGCGCTCTGGGACATTGCCGGCAAGGCGGCCAATGTTCCAGTTTACAAGCTTTTAGGCGGCAAGGTACGCGATCGGGTGCGGGTCTATAACGGTTCGATCCGTTTCCCGATCGAGAACCACCGGCCGGAAGATCTTGCCGACGACCTGAAGAAGATGATGGCGCTGCCCGAGGGGTTTACCATCATCAAGCAGCCAATCGGCTTTCATTCGCCGATGAAGCGGGTTGTCGAGAACTTCTATTATCACGAGCCCAGTCCCGGAGCGTTCCACGGGGCGCTTGATCGCGGCCCGGCCACCGAAAAGGGGTTGCGACATTTTGTGGATTGCGTCGCGGCGATGAAGGAAGTTGCCGGAGACACGATTGGCCTGTCGCTTGATTGCGGACCCGGCTGGATGCTGTCCGACGCCATCCGGCTGGTGCGTTTGCTCGAACCCTACAATCTTCTCTGGGTCGAAGATCTGCTGTCGGGCGATTATACGCCCTGGGTTAATGCTAGCGTTTACCGAGAACTGACCCGCACCAGCACGACGCCGATCCATACTGGCGAGCAGATCTATTTGAGGCAGAATTTCAAGGAGCTGATCGAGAGCCAAGCGGTCAACGTAGTTGGGCCGGACCCGGCGGATGTCGGTGGCATCGCGGAACTAAAATGGATTGCGGAATATGCAGATTTACATTCGATCATGATGGCCCCGCATGGAACAGCGAACGGACTACTTGGGCTCGCTGCCCTCGTTCAGGTTTCCGCAACTCTCCCCAACAATTTCATAGCCTTTGAGTACACGACTGGCGATCCCGCCTGGTGGTACGATATTGTGGAAGGTTTGCCACAAACGATCGTGAAGGATGGCTTTATAGACGTTATTGACCGACCTGGAATGGGTGTTGATCTTATACCCGCGGAAGCTAAGCGATATCTTGCCGACGATGATATCGACTTCTTTTCCTAAAAGGGTAAGGAGAAGAAGAAAATACCAGTGAGTGTCGATCCTCTTAATTGCGCATGGAATTAGTCCCAACCGCGCTACGCCAATTGCGCCAATCGCAGCTCTGCGTCCTAGGGAGGGTTTCAGCGCCGCGATCAACACTCAAGACTCGATACAGCCTTGGTTTGCTTGGTTTTGCTCCCATGATGCCACACAACTGCGATGCTTTTTTTCTAATCTGGATCTAGCTACTTTGATGCAGCTCACTATCGTGAACAAGCGTTCGTCTGCGTAGGGGCCTGTAGGCACGAGCGATCAATAACGGCTCGCGAAGTAGTCTGCCATCTTGAGCGGAAAGATCCTCGGTCCCCAAATAGGCCCACGGTCTTGCTGTCGTTTGGCATTTAATCGGGTTCTTCCTCACTTTGTGTGGTTCACCTGTCGTTAGCGAGGTTGTCGCTATGGGCGGGCATGCGAACAAATTCGAAATGGTCGCCCGGCCCAGGGGTCAAGATACTGGGTGTCGCGCTCACTGTTGACGACAGGTGGATTGTTTCCGCCGCTGGATCCGCGATCGGCATCTGCCCCGATTGTGGACGGCGAAGCCGAAGTCGGCATGGCTGGTCCTGCCGTAGTCTCCAGGATCTGCCGGTCCAGGGTCAGTCGGTGACAGTGAAACTCCTGGTGAGCCGCTGGCGATGTCCACATGGGGACTGCGCACGACGAACGTTCACCGACCGACTGCCGACGATCGCTGCTCCTTATGCGCGCCGGACGAGAAGGGTCGGGGAGATTGTCGGCTTGCTCGGCCACAGCGCCGGCGGCCGTCCTGGTGAGCGGTTGATGGAGCGGCTCGGCATGCCGATCAGCGACGACACCATTCTGCGGCAGTTGAAGCGGGATGCTGCGGCGGCTCAACGCAGTTCCGAGATACGGGTGGTCGGTATTGATGATTGGAGCTGGCGGCGGGCGACGAGTTATGGGACCATCATGGTCGATCTCGAGCGACGCTCGGTCATCGACATACTGGATGATCGCAGCGTCGAGAGTGCCGCCAAGTGGCTGCGTGACCATCCCTCCATCGAGGTCGTCAGTCGCGACCGCTGCGGCCTGTATGCGCAGGCCACCCGTGAAGGCGCACCGAAGGCCAAGCAGGTCGCCGATCGGTTTCATCTGGTCCAGAACCTTCGCTCGGCCATCGAAGAACAGATGAGCCTTTCCGGGCGTGCCACCGGCAGGGCAATTCTTTCGGAGGACGCAATTGTTGACGCTGCGACGCATCGCCGGCGCGCCCGTCTTTCGCATAGGCAGTCCCGCCAGGAAATATTCGACATGCTTCATGCTTTGCGCCAGGAAGGGCTGTCCTACAGCGAGATCGCCAGACGGACCGGCTATGAACGTCACAGCGTAACGAAGTGGCTCAAGTTCAAGATTCCGCCAGACAGGCGACGGTCGGCACTGAACCCCACATCACCATGGTATTTCGAAGCCTTCCTTGCCCAATGCTGGAAGGATGGGAATCGGCGCGGACGGCATCTGTTTCATGACGTCAAGCAGCGCGGCTACACCGGCAGCTTCGCCAATCTGGAGCGGTTGCTCGGAGCCTGGCGGCGGGCCGAAAGGGGACAGGGCAATGACGTTCCGCCAGTCGCGTCGAAGTCGGAACCGGTTCGAGATCCCGACACCGGTCATGCGATTTCGCCAGTGGTTGCCGCAGCGCTGTGCATCAAGCCGCGAGGTCTGCTGACGGACTGGCAGGCAAGGAAGGTCGATGCCCTGAAGCAGGGATCTGAGGCGTTCGCCGAGATGCGACGCCTGGCGATGCGCTTCAACGGCATTCTTCGCGGCAAGACATCGGCGCCACTGGATGCCTGGATCGACGATGCGATCGATTCCGAACTCATTCCGATCATGCGGTTCGCTCGCGTGCTGCGCAGGGACCTCGATGCCGTCAATAACGCCATCGAGCTACCTTGGAGCAACGGACAGGCCGAAGGCCAGATCAACCGCCTCAAGACCCTCAAGCGCTCGATGTACGGTAGGGCAGGTCCCGAACTGCTGAAGGCACGAATGCTGCCACGGCTCCACACAAAGTGAGGAAGAGCCACTTAACCTAAGAACTCGCCTCTATCTCTTTCGAGGTTACGATGCCTACGTCGAAACCCCAGCAGTGACTTCCTATCAGGAAGCGACCCGTAGCGGCATGACGGTCAGCCACAAAGGCGAGCGAGAGAATCGGATTCAGGGTTCCGCGTAGCGGCGGAAGACGTCCTTCGCGGACGATGGTGATGTGAGTTCGTGGCGGCGTTTATTCCGATGATCCGTCATCAGGATGCAGCATAGATTGGACCACATCATCTACAGAACCCCATCGTGGGAGGGCTTAGTGCCGATCCCGGAGAGAAGCGCGGGCCGCGAAAAGACGTTGAACGCTAGCCAAGATAGACGCAGGAGACGACTGCTTCTATATAGCGGCGCTTTCGGTTGGAAAATGCCCCAGAAGCGACGTTGCGTTCTGGGCAAATTGCGCTAGGCATTATCCGTTTGAAATCGGGAGTTGCCCTTGGATTACCACCTAGACGAACTTGGTTTTCTTCAAAACCCGTGGTTCCATGATGGTGGGCTGACGGGCATCACGGTCGAGGACGATGTCGTGAAATTAGGTCTGAAGATGGTTGATGGACAGCAGTTCTCATTGACGCTCAGCGACACGGTGGCGTTTGTCGCGGCTGACTTTCAGTTGGGCAACATTATATTCGACATACGCCTCTCCAAATGTACCGATATTACCCAAGATCGACTTTCAGCCTTGTACCCGTCCCCTCATCAATCAGCAGCCGAACGATTCCACGATGCATACGGCAAAGCAATCGATGAAAAGCGCGCGGAAATCCTCATCGGCAAACTGACCCTCTTTGAACTGACCAGCAGCTACGGTTGCGAAATCGTTGCCCTATGCAGAGAGGTATCGGTGTCTCGCTGAGCCGTCTAACCGCAAAGGAGACAATTGTGGACGGCTATATTGCTGCGGCCAGCCCTGGAAAAGCGCAAAAGAGCTTGACCTCATCCCGCCGATTAGAGAAGCGCCGGCGTCAGCCGGAAACCGGGATCGACAGCCCGCGGCGCGAGGCCGCCGAGCCACTCACCTCATAGCAACAGGCGTCTTCAATGGAGTCAGGGCTTGCCTCGAAGCGAAGCTATTTCCGGCTGATCTGATCGGATTGTGGGCTTGGCTCTCGGCCGAGCAGAAGCCGCGCAGAAACCTTTGTGCCACGCCTTGGAGATTCACAAGATCGTATCCGCCTTCCTGGACAAGTAGAATTGGCTTGTCTATGGCGCCTATCCGCTGCCCAACCGTTTCGAATGACGGTTCAGATACCGACAGTCCGGTGCACGGATCCGTTGAAAGGGCATCGAAACCAAGCGAAACGACGATCACTCCCGGTTTATGCTCAAGCACGCCGGCGAGGCAAGTCTCGATACCTTGCACAAAAGCAGCGTCTCCGGCCCGTGCGGGCAGAGGTACGTTTAGAATGCCGTTTGGAGCCGCTGAGCCTCCAGTTTCTTTCTGAGAACCCGTGAAATGCGGATAAAAGGCTTCCGGGCTTCTGTGTATAGACGCGAAGAAGACATCAGGATCGTCCCAGAAGATTTCCTGGGTCCCATTCCCGTGGTGGACGTCGATGTCGATTATCGCGACCCGACCAAAATCCCTGGCGAGAAATCGTGCGGCAATAGCCGCATTGTTGAGATAGGTGGCGCCGCCCCCGAAGTCGGGACCGGCGTGATGTCCGGATGGGCGGCACATCGCATAGGCCTGATTTTCACCCTCCTTGATCAGCGCGGCTGCGGTCAGCGCCGTCTGTGCCGCCCAGTATGCGGCACTCCATGTTCCCTCACCGATGGGCGTGATTTGATCGCGAAGGTGAAAGCCGGACTTCGCAATCGGTGACCACTCGTCACAGTAGGCCTCCGGTCTGGTTTCGAAGGCTGCCGGCACCACACGACCGGCAAGGCCGAGGCGCTGCCAGTCGCGATAGGCCGTTGCAAGGAACGCCAGATATGCCTTGGAGTGAACAGCCGCCAGCGGCGATGTCCCATGGTCATCCGCTTCGATAACGTCGTGGCCCAATGAATAGACGGCGCGCAAGAGCGCATCCATCCTTTGGGGAACATCGCGGCTTGGGCGGGTTATGCCGTTCTCGATCACATCACCTGGAATGTGAGCCCGATGCCTGCCGGTATAGACCACCTTCATCCTACGAAGCACCTATTCCGGCAAGGCACACATATTTGATGTCGAGATATTCGGCGATCCCGTATTTCGATCCCTCGCGCCCAATACCGGACTGCTTAACGCCCCCGAAGGGAGCTGCCTCGCTGCCGATCAGGCCTGTATTGACACCGACCATTCCGGCCTCCAGCGCTTCGGCGACCCGCCAAATGCGTGCATAGTCGCGGGTGAAGACGTAGGATGCGAGGCCATACTCGCTGTCATTGGCCATTGTGATAGCCTCGGCTTCGGTGTCGAAGGCAATGAGCGGAGCAAGCGGAGCAAATGTCTCTTCCTTGGCGACTTTCATGCGTTGCGTCACGCCTGTCATCACCGTCGGATCGAAGAAGTTGCCGCCAAGCGGGCTTCTGCCCCCACCCGTCATCACCTTCGCCCCCTTGGCGAGAGCATCGGCGATATGCTCCTCGATCTTCGCAACGGCCTTTCGGTCGATGAGTGGCCCTTGGCTTGTCTCGGGATCAGCGCCGTCCCCCAATCTGAGACCGGCCACGCGTTTCGAGAGGGCCGACGCGAAGTCAGCATAGATGCCGTTTTGAACGTAGAGCCTGTTGGCGCAGACGCATGTCTGCCCGGCATTACGGAACTTCGATGCGATCGCGCCTTCGACGGCCGCATCGAGGTCGGCGTCGTCGAATACGATGAACGGCGCATTGCCGCCAAGCTCGAGCGACAGCCGCTTGATCTGCGCCGCGCCCCGTTCCATGAGCCAGCGCCCCACTTCTGTCGATCCTGTGAAGCTGATCTTGGTAATCTTCGGGTTGGTGCAGAACTCCTCGCCGATCGCCTGTGCAGGACCGGTCACGACCGAGAACAATCCGTCGGGGATTCCTGCCTGTTGCGCAAGGAGGGCAAGTGCCAAGGCCGAGAGCGGCGTCTGTGACGCTGGTTTTAATACCACGCTGCATCCGGCGGCAAAGGCCGGGCCGGCTTTTCTGGTGATCATTCCGTTCGGAAAGTTCCACGGGGTGATCGCTGCACATGTGCCGACCGGCTGCTTCAGCACCATCAGGCGCTGATTGCCTGACGGCGGTGGAATAATGTCTCCATCGACGCGCTTCGCCTCTTCGGCGAACCACTCGATATAGCGGGCATTGGCGAGGATTTCGCCGCGAGCTTCCGTCAGGGGCTTACCCTGCTCGCGCGTCAGGATGATTGCCAGATCCTCGGTGTTGGCAATGATCAGGTTATACCACCGGCTCAGCACCGCTGATCGCTCGTGCGCCGGCCTGGCAGCCCAAGCTTTTTGCGTATCGTAGGCAACATCGATGGCCAACCGCACCGCGTCGAGCCCAAGGCTTGGCAGATCAGCGATCGGCGACCCGTCGAACGGATCGGTCACGGTGATACGCGCGGACGGCGGAGCTTCGATCCACGTCCCTCCCACGAAGGCGCGATCACGCAGCAGTTCGGGGTTCCGAAGATTGAGGTCCCGGAAGATCGTCATCGTCAATAATCCTTGATGTCAGGCCGGAATGAGAACAGCGTCCTTGCTGTCCCAGCCGAGCGAAAGCGATTGAGATGGCTTGATATCGATGCTGGCGCCCGCATTGGGCACTTTCGCCACCAGCATGGAGGAATCGTCAAGCTTGATATGGAGACGCTTGTGATCGCCGAGGTAGATCACCTCCTCGACCGTGCCTCCGAAGCGGTTCAGGCCGCCCGCCTCTTGCTCGATGCGGATCCGCTCCGGTCGCACAGAGATGATGACTGGCTGCTGGTCGGCGAATGCGGTCTTGCTTCGAACGATCATGCGATGGCCCGTATCAGTCTCAACGGCGTATTCGTCACCGTTCCGACCCGAAATCTTTCCGGTCAGCCGGTTGTTCTCACCGATGAACCCCGCAACGAAGGGCGTGACGGGATGCTCGTAAAGTTCGCTCGGCGGCGCTAGCTGCTCAATCTTGCCGGCATTGAAGACGGCCACGCGATCCGACATGGTCAGGGCTTCTGACTGGTCATGGGTGACATAGACGACTGTTATTCCCAGCCGCTCATGCAGATGCTTGATCTCGAGCTGCAGGTGTTCGCGAAGGTTCTTGTCGAGCGCGCCAAGCGGCTCATCCATCAGCACCACGTCGGGCTCAAAGACGATCGCCCTGGCCAACGCAATGCGTTGCTGCTGCCCGCCCGAAAGCTGCGATGGCTTCCTGTCGGCAAAGGCCTGCATCTGCACGACGTCTAAAATTTTTCGAACCCGCTCGCTTCGCTCCGCCTTGCCCATTTTGCGGATGCGGAGGGGGTAGTCGAGGTTTTCGCCGACCGTCATATGCGGAAAGAGGGCGTAGTTCTGGAAGACCATGCCTATGTTGCGGCGATGCGGCGGTACTGCGTCGAGAGAGCGTCCGGCGATGCGGATGTGGCCAGCGCTCGGCGCCTCGAAGCCGGCAAGCATCATCAGGCTTGTCGTCTTGCCGGAACCTGATGGCCCAAGCATCGTCAGAAACTCTCCCTGAGCGATGGCTAGATTGAGATTATCGACGACAAGGTTGCGGCCGTCATAGCTCTTATCGACATTGTTGAATTCTACATATTGCGATGTTGACATAGCGGTTCCCCTTTTGTTGTTTGCTTATGCCGCCGCGTGGATTGAAGGACGCCTCCCGACCCACGGCAAAGCCTCTTCAAGCTGACTTGCAAGCTGGAACAGCGTGCCCTCGTCGTTGAAGCGTCCCGTGAACTGGGTCCCGACAGGCAGCCCACCGGGGGTCCAGTGGAGCGGCATGCTCATCGAGGGAAGCCCAGCCATGTTGGCGAATGTTGTGAAGGAGAGGAACTGCAGGAAGCGCTCCATCACCTCCTCGCCACCATGGATCCCGGCATCAAAATGACCGAGAACCGGAGGCGGCGAGCCGAGAGTTGGTGTCAGCCAGACATCGAATCTTCCAAGGAAGTTCGCGATGTCTCGCCCGACGCCATGGAACCAGTTGAGATCGACGAGATAATCTGCCGCCGTGATCTTCGAGCCGACCTCGAAGAGGTACTGGTTGAACGGTTCGACTTCGGAAACCAGGCTGTCGGGTTTGACACCTCTACCGCGGGCAAGCGCTGTGATGGCGCGTGTTGCGGTCATCGCCCAAAAGCGCTTGTAATACGTCCGGTAGGTGTCACCGTCGATCTGCGGCGCCGCCTCGATGACTTCGTGCCCCAGGCTTTCGCAAAGCCTCGCAGCTTCAAGCGTCGCTTGCACGCATTCGGGATCGACGAATGTGCCAAGCAGCGAGCCGGTCGAATAGGCGATCCGCAACTTGCGAGGCTTGGTCTTCAATGCCTGAAGGTAGGATTGCTCAGGCGCCGGCGCCGTATAGGGATCGCCGGCCAGTGGGCCATGTGTGGCATCGAGAAGAGCTGCACTGTCGCGGACGGTTAGTGACAGGACATGCTCATTGACGATACCGCCGGTGCTGTCGCCAAGATCCGGACCCAGCGTGATCCGACCGCGGGAAGGCTTGAGACCGAAGACGCCGCAGCATGAGGCGGGGATGCGGATTGAGCCGGCACCGTCGCCGCCATGCGCGGCCGGGACGATCCCCGCTGCGACGGCAGCGCCCGTCCCGCCGCTCGAACCGCCGCTTGAGCGGCTTTCGTCCCACGGGTTGCGGGTCGGGCCGAATAGTTTTGGCTCCGTCGTACCAAGCGTTCCGAATTCGCAGAGGTTGGTCTTCCCGATGGTGCTCAGTCCGGCCCGCCGGTAACGTTTCATCAGTTCGCTGTCGTGATCGGGAACGAAGTTCTTGGTCAGCGCTGAAGCGCCGGTCGTCGGAACCCCCGCCATGTGACAATAAAGGTCCTTCACCAGAAAAGGCGCGCCGGCAAATGTGCTGTCCTTGGAAGCAAGGGGCACTTCCGCCCTCGCCTCCTGGTAAAGCGGCCTGATGATCGCGTTCAGCCGAGGGTTTACTTCTTCAGCACGGGCAATTGCGGCCTCAAGCAGTTCCTCGGCGCTCACTTCGCCTGCCCTGACAAGGTCCGCCTGGCCGATGAGGTCGAATTTCGAGAAATCGTCCATGAACCGTTATCTCCCCAACTGAGCGTGAGCGTCGTCAAGAGCAGCGGCGATAGCCCCCACAAGCTGGTCGATCTCGCTCTCTGTCATGACGAAGGGTGGGCAAATGGAGATGACATCTCCCATGTTGCGGATCATCACACCATGCACACGGCAACGGCGCTCGACGAGCGCGCCCACCTTAAGTGCGGGATCGAATGGTGTTCGGGCGGCCTTGTCAGCAACGAGCTCGATCCCTGCCAGGAAGCCCTCGCCACGCACTTCGCCGACCATCTCGTGATGTGCAACGGAATTGCCAAGAGCTGCAAACAGATGCCGGCCGAGGGCGGCGGCGCGAGCAGGAATATTCATCTCGCGATAGGTGCGCAGCACTTCGGCGGCGACCGCTGCCGTGACCGGATGGCCAGAATAGGTGAAGCCATGCCCGAAGACACCAATCCGGTTGGCTTCGTCCGCAATCACCTGATAAACATCGTCGCTGATGACTGCGGCGGCGATCGGCATGTATCCGGAAGACAGACCCTTGGCGATCGACATCATATCGGGAACGAAGCCATAGGCCTGGGATCCGAACCAATGTCCGCTGCGCCCGAAGCCGCAAACGACCTCGTCGGAAAGCAAGAGAATATCATTGCGCGCCAGGAGCTCCCGAACCCGGGGGAAATAACCGGCCGGTGGCGTGACAACCCCGCCGGCCCCCATGATCGGCTCCGCGATCATGGCCGCGATGCTATCTGCGCCTTCCTTTTGGATCAAATTCTCGAGGTCGGCGATCAGCCTGTTACAATATGCTTCTTCGCTCTCCCCAGCCTCGCAGTTGCGATAAAAGTGCGGCTTCTCGGCGAAGATCACGTTCAGTCCGGGGAGGTTGAAGCTCTCATGCATGTGAGGGAGCCCGCTGAGGGCCGCGCCCATGACCGTACTTCCATGAAAGGCACCCTTGCGGCTGATGATCTTACGTTTTGCCGGCTTGCCGCGCGCAACATTGTAATACCAGGCGAGCTTTACCATCGTGTCGTTCGCTTCCGAGCCCGAATTCACGAGAAATACCTTGCTTCCGGGGATTGGCGAGAGTTCTGCGATCTGCTCTGCAACGTCAGAGCAGGGGTCGTTCGAGCGGTGGTTGAACGTGTGGTAAGTTGCAAGCTTCTTCATCTGAGCGGCGGCGACATCCGCCAGCCGCTCGTTATCGAAGCCCAGCGAAGCGCACCAGAGCCCACCCATCCCTTCAAGATAGCGGTTGCCCAGTTCGTCGATGACAAACGAACCTCGCCCCTCGGTGACCATCAAGGGACCGTCCGTCTCGTGACGCCGCGGATTGGTCTGTGAATGGAAATGGTGCGTCATATCTTTCGACCGCAGCGAATTCAACAAAGGATGCCCTCCGATTTCTCTTTCTAAGTTATAACTTATAAGTTATCAGAAGGAAGTTGCAAGCAGATTTGCGTGGGTGGTTCACATTTTCGCCTCTCGGCCTAGACCCAGTTTATAAGATATAAGTGTTTGGCGTTCGCGCCGCCGTTCGATATGGCAAGGCGAACCTGAGGAGATAACAATGACCGTCATGGAGATGCAGCCGGGCGAAATCGGCAGTCTGTCGGCCCGGATTTACAACAAGGTGCGCGAAGGCCTGATCGTGGGAAATTTCGCTCCCGGTGAGCGGCTTTTGATGCAGGATCTCGCCGACCAGCTTGGCACCAGTGTCACCCCGGTACGAGAGGCGTGCCTGCGGCTCGTCAGCGAACAGGCGCTTGAACTGCGATCCGGCAGATTCATCAGCGTACCCAGTCTGAGCCGCTCAAGGTATGTGCAGATCAAACTTATCCGAATGTCACTGGAAGGGCTGGCGGCCGAACTGGCAGCCGAGAATGTGACAGAGCCAGAGATCAAAGAACTGGCCAGCTTCCATGCCACCTTCGTGGCGAGCGAAAAGGCCGGAGATTTTGGCGCAGCGCGGGCAGCCAACAGGGCGTTTCATTTCGGCGTCTACCGGCTCTCGAGGATGCCGATGCTCATCGGGCAGATCGAAAGCATGTGGGTCTCAATGGGACCGATCCTCAACGTCTACTACCGCGAGATCCCCCACGAATATGTCGGGGCCGAGGAGCACGACCATATTCTGGATGCGCTCCGATCCGGTGATAAAGTCAAAGCTCGCGAGGGTGTCGAGAACGATATCAAGCGCGCTGCAACGAGCCTTCTCCGCTATTTCGAGGAACGGGAGCTGGCATAGCTCCCGTCGGACTTCTTTGCTCAGCTGCCTGAGATGTCCGCGACCCGCGGCGTCCTCAAGCCTGCAGTCTCGCCTCCGTCGACGGTGATGACAGTGCCATTGACGTAACTGGAATGTTCCGACAACAGCCAGGCGACCACGTCAGCCACCTCCTCCGGCCTGCCGAAGCGATTGGCGGGGATGCGCAGCTCCAGCTGCTTTTTGCGTAGCGGGTCAGCGATGATTTTTTCCATCATCCGAGTCCCGATCTGTCCCGGGCAGACCGCGTTGAAACGCACTTCCTCGCCGAACTCAAGCGCCAGCGCCTCGGTCATTCCGATGACCGCGGCCTTGGACGCGCAATAAACGGCAAGCCCCTCCTCGCCGGTTTTGCCTGCGATGCTTGCAATATTGACGACCGAGCCCCTGCCCTTGCGGAGACCGTTGAGCGCATGGCGGGTAAACAGGAAGGCGCTGCGCGCGTTGACGGCAAGTACCTCGTCCCAGTCCGCCATGGTCGCGGACGCAAAGGATATTCGCTTCGACATTCCAGCATTGTTTACGAGACCCGACAGACGTCCATCTCCGAGCTCCAGCGCGCGCTCGACAACCCGCTTGCAGTCGCTCTCAACGCTGACGTCGCCAGGAACAAAAGTGATGTTTGCGTGACTGGCTGCAAGCTCAGCGCCGGCGCCCGCATCCCTGCCGGTGGCGAGCACTTGTCTGCCTGCCGACGCAAGTGTTTCCACGCAGGCTCGACCGATCCCGTGCGTTGCACCTGTGACAATGATCATACTGTTTTCTCCATTATCGGACCGACGCTCTGTTGGCCGCTGCGCGCTTTTGAGCGAGTGCCCCGCCGCCCATTAGCACAATCGAAATAATGACAAGCAGCGTCGACATTGCGAGGATGGAAGGATCGATATTATCCCGCAGGCCGTCGAACATCTGGCGGGGTAGCGTTCTTTGCCCTGGCCCGCTGATAAACAACGCTACGACGACTTCGTCGAAGGAAAAGACAAAGGCAAAGAGAGCGCCCGAAATGACACCCGGCGCAATCAATGGCAGCGTGACCGTTCGAAAAGCGTGAAGGGGCGATGCGCCAAGGCTTGCTGCGGCGCGAACCAGGCATGCGTCGAGGTTCTTCAGGGTTGCCGTCACGGTGATCACCACGAAGGGAACACCGAGGACTGCGTGCGCAAGGATCAGCCCTGAAAAGGAGGCGACGAGACCGAGCTTCGCAAAGAAGAAGTACATGCCGACGCCGCTGATCACCACCGGAACGATCATCGGAGAGATCACCACCGCCAATATCGTCGAACGGGCGGGAAGATGCCCTCTCGCAAGACCAAGGGCCGCAAGCGTTCCGATGATGGTGGCGACGAAGGTGGCACCGAGTCCGATGATCAGGCTGTTAAGAAGTGACGACATCCAGGGCTGTGGTTGCAGGATCTTTTCATACCACTGCAAGGAAAAGCCCGGCAGCGGGTAGGACAGGAAGCTCGCGGAGCTGAAGGACAGTGGAATGACGGCAAAGGTCGGTCCGATCAAAAATACCATCATGAGCAGGCAAAAGGCTATTTGCGCGCGTCGGAGGCTCGTGGGCATCGTTCACTCCATTCCGATGATGCGGTCTATGCCGACGATCCGCCCAACAATCACGTAGAGCGCGAGGATGCAGCTCAACAGCAAGACGCCGAGCGCCGCTGACATACCCCAATTGATGGTCGTGTTTGCGTAAAATGCGATGAAGTAACTCAGCATCTGGTCGGACGCACCGCCGACAAGCGTGGGAGTGACATAATATCCGGCAGAGATGATGAAGGTCAGCAGGCAGCCTGCACCGACGCCCGGAAGCGTCAGGGGAAGGTAGACCCGCAGGAACGTCGTTACGGGACCGGCTCCAAGCGAGGCGGAGGCTTTGACGTACGATGGCGATAAGCCTTTCATGACGCTGATAAGCGGCAGCACCATGAATGGCAGCAGGATATGCACCATCGCAATGTATAGTCCCGTTCTGTTGAAGATCAGCTCCAGCGGAGCATCTGTTACGCCCAGTGCCTGGAGCCCGCGGTTGACGATGCCTTCCTTCTGAAGAATGACGATCCAGGCGCTGGTTCGCACGAGAAGCGAAGTCCAGAACGGCAGTAGCACGCAGGCCAGCATGATCGCCGAGAAGCGCCCACCTATCGATACGACCGCATTGGCAATCGGGTAGGCCAGGAGGACACAGATCAAGGTCACGAAGGCGCTGATCGTTAATGTCCGCAGCAAGGTCGACAGAAAGAGCCGTTCCTCTGGCGGTGCAAGCGTGACACCTCCGTCGGCCCCCGGACGCAGGTCGACTGCGGAGAGCAGGTAAAAAGCGGTGAGCGGCGAGGCGTTGCGTTTGATCGCCCGCCAGCGGGACGGGTCACTCCACTGCGGATCGATGGAGACAAGCTGGGCTTCGGCAGGCTGGGCTGGCGCACTGCGCACCGTGCGCACCGTCTTCGCAAGAAGACTGCGGAACCCAGTAATTTCATAGTTCAGCCGGCGGCCAGCCTCGGCAAGCGCATTCGGCGGTACATCCGACTTGATGTCAGCTACCAGGGCATCATAGGCGGACGGCGGGACGACCGACTGGCCATCCCAGGTTTCGAGCGCGGCGAGCGTCTGAGGAAGCGCGTTGCGCACTTCCGGGTTGTTGATCGCATAGAATAGCATCGTTGCGAGCGGCAAGACGAATGCGAAGACGATGAAGGCAACGAGTGGCCCGATAAGGCCAAGAGAGATGACCGTCTGTCTTCGCCTGTCAGCGCGGAAGCCTGCCGCGAGTGAAGACGTGCGCGCGGGGTGGGCAGCGGCAGCCCCGGAGGGCTGCCGCATTGGGAGATCAGATGTCATTGCGCCCGCCATGTCGCAAACCTCGCTTCGAGCGCCTCGCCATTGTCGGCCCAGAACTCGGTGTTCAGGCCGACCGCCGATTTAAGGTTCGCTTCCGTCGTCGGAAGGTCCTTGGCGAGTTCCGGTTTTATGGTGCGGATTGCTTTGACGTTGGTTACGCCATAGGCGATCGATTCAGGAAAGACCGACTGGGCTGCCTCGGAAGCCGCAAAAGCAATGAACTTCTCTGCGTTGGCTTTGTTGGGCGATCCCTTCACAATGCCCCAGTAGTCGATCCCGTAGACCTGGCCATTCCATATCAGGGCAAAATTCTTACCCGTGGCATTTGCTGCCGACACGCGACCGTTGAAGGTCGCCGTTGTCACCACATCGCCGGCTGCCAGACGCTCAAGAGATTCCGCACCTGATGTCCACCAAATGATACTAGGCTTGATCTGATCAAGCTTTGCGAAGGCCCTGTCCTGCCCCTCCTTCGTGGCGAGCACCTGATAGACATCGCCCGGCGGGACACCATCTGCGAGAAGCGCAATCTCCAGCGTCATCTTGGCGGTCTGGCGAAAGCCGCGTTTGCCTGGCCACGTCTTGGTATCCCAGAAATCGGTCCAGTTCGCCGGTCCTTTGGATAGCTTCGACTTGTCATAGCTCGGAACCATCGACCAGACGAAGGCGCCAACGCCGCATTCGTTATAGGCTTCGGGGATGAAGTCTTCCTTCTTGCCGACTTTGCTCCAATCGAGCGGCTCGAACAGGCCTTCGGCACAGCCTGACAGCAGCGTGTTCTGCTCGACCTGCATGACGTCCCAGGAGACGCTGCCGCTGGAGACCATGGCTCGGACCTTGGCCATCTGGCCCGAGTACGAGTCCTCGGTCACCGTCACACCCGATGCTTTCGCAAAGGGTTCGAAAAACGCCTTTCGCTCGGCATCCTGCAGGACGCCGCCGGCGCCGACGACCGTGAGCTTGCCCGCATCTGCCGCCGAAGCGGTTGCTGCAACCAGGGTGGCGGCCACGACGACGCCGCTGAATATGTTTCGCTTTTTCATCTTACGCTTCCTCCGTTTGTAAGCTTATTGAGCGACCCAGCGGTTAAAGCGCTGCTGGATTTCCTCCTCGTGATCGACCCAGAAAGGCGTGCTGAGCGCGAGAGCGCCGGCCATGTTCTGTCCGGCCGTTGGAAGCTGTGGCGCTATCTTGGGTGAGATGTCAGCCGTTGCCTTCCCGTTCGTCACGCCATAGACGATCTTCTCGGCAAAAGCCTTTTGCGGCGCCGGGCTGGTCATGTAGTTGACGAGGTCGAAGGCCTTCTCGGTGTTCCCGCCTTTCGGAATAGCCCAGAAGTCCATCGCATAAAGCTGGTTCGTCCAGGACATCTTGAAGTTCTTGCCTTCCTTGTTGTCGGCAATGACGCGTCCGTTATAGGTCGACGTCATGACAACTTCGCCGGAGGCCAGCCATTCGGTCGGCTGCGCACCACTTTCCCACCACTGGATATAAGGCTTTATCTCTTCGAGCTTGGCGAAGGCTCGGTCCTGCCCCTCCTTGGTGGAAAGAACCTTATAGATATCCTCCGGCTTGACGCCGTCTGCGAGCAGCCCGATTTCGAGCGTCATGCGCGCCTGCTTGCGAAGCCCGCGCTTGCCCGGCCACTTCTTCACATCCCAGAAATCGGCCCATGAGGTGATCCCCGACGTCTTGTTGCCGTCATAGGCTAGGATCTCGGACCAGACGAAGGCACCAACGCCGCAATCGGACTTTGCCGGCGCAATGATGTCGGCAGTATTGGGCAACGTCTTCCAGTCGAAAGGTTCGAGCAGACCCTGGTCGCAAGCCAGGATCATCTCATTTTCATCCATCTGCACGATGTCCCAAGTCGTGGTTCCGGTCTCGACCATGGCCTTCACCTTAGCGATGCCGCCGGTGTAGGATTCTTCGAGAAGCTTCGTTCCGGCCTTTTTCTCATAAGGCTTGAAAAGCGTTTCGCGCATTGCGTCTTGGGTCGCTCCGCCGAAGCCGACGACCGTCAGGTCCCTGGCCAGAGCTGGAGTTGCGGCCGCAATAGAAGCAACCGTAGCCATCATTGCGATAAACCGAGTTCTCATTTTGGTTCCCCTTTTTTGTGAGAGCAGGTTGGATGATCAGGCTGCGGCCGACCTCGCGAGGTCGGCCATCGTTTTGTCGATGAGATCGAGCGTATCGTTCAGTACGCTCTCGTCATGGCTGAGAGAAAGGTAGAGACGCTTGAGCTGCAGCGGCTGGAAAATTTGCCGCCCGGCAATCAGCGCACGGCGGAAGCGCATGTCGAGCTCATTGTCGTTGCGCAGAAGGTCGTCATAGTTTTTAAACTCGCCGTCGAAGAAGTAAACGAGCCACACAGATCCGAAGCCGGCGGCCTGCGCTTTCAGACCATGACGGGTAATAATACCGTCGATCTGGCCACGCAGATAATCTCCGAGCTCGAAGAGGCGCTCGTAGACACCAGGCTTCGACAGTTCCTGGACCGTCGCCTTCACGGCTGCCATTGATGACGGCGTGCCGTTGAAGGTCCCGCCCATGAAGACGGCGCCCTCACCGGTGCGCCCGACGCGCTCCATAATGTCACGCCGGCCGGCGACGATGCCGATCGGATATCCGCTGGTCGCGGCCTTTCCAAACGTGGCGAGGTCGGGGGTGATGCCTACGATCGACTGGTATCCGCCGACCGCGTGGCGGAACCCGGTAATCACCTCGTCGAAGATCAGGATTACGCCATTTTCGGTAGCGATCCTTCTCAGATCGTGCAAAAATTGGTTTTGAGCGATGACTGCTCCCATATTATGGGCGATCGGCTCGATGATGATCGCTGCAACCTCACTCGGATTTGCCCGGATGTATTCCTCCACGGCCGTGGCGTCGTTGTAGGGCAGTATCTTAGTGTACCGTGCCGCGTCGTAGAGTATCCCGTCTGACATCGGATCGAAGGAACCGAGCATCTGGCGGCTAGACTGGCCGTTCATCGCCACATAGTCGTGCCAGCCGTGATATCCGCCCTGGAACTTGATGATCTGCTTGCGCCCTGTATAGGCGCGAGCAAGACGCAGGGCATGATAAGTCGCTTCCGATCCGCTGCTGCAGAAGGCCACCTGGTCGGCGCAGGGGATCGCGTTGACGAGAAGCTCGGCAACCTCGACCTCCAGTTCCAGCACCCCAGCGCCGACAAGATCAAGGTTATCGCCGACTTCGTTGATTGCTGCTGAGATGGCAGGATGGCGATGTCCGAGGACATTGGCTCCGAAGGCACAATGATAGTCCGTGTAGCGGGCGCCATCAGCGTCGTAGAGATAGGGTCCGTCTGCACGCGCAAAGGCAATCGGCGATCCCAATCTCCGGCTGGGACTCAGCAGCCCGCCCGGAATGACGGCTTCGGCACGTAGGGCAATGGCTTCGTTATGCGTGGTCACAGTCAAACCCCTCAGATGGTTTCAAGCACGACGTCACGGATACCGCCGGCATCCAGCCGGTAGTGGCGGTAGAGATGAGTGGGTGGCGCAATCAGGCTATATTCGTCTTTGATGCCGTGGCGCACGAGACGGGCACCCTTGCCCTTCTCTGCAAGGACTTCGGCGACAGCGCCGCCGAGGCCACCAAGGATGTTGTGTTCCTCGACGGTGAGGATGACCTTCGACCGTGCGGAAGCTTCGATGATCGCCTCTTCGTCGAGCGGCTTAATCGAATGCATATCGATCAGGCCGACCGAATGTCCGGCGGCATTCAGTTCTTCCATCGCCTTTTTGGCGCCATGCACGGGATAGCCGGCCGCGATGATCGTCACGTCCTTGCCCACGCCATGAACGACAGCTTTGCCAAGTTTGAACTCAACGCCGTTTTCATAGACGACAGGATCGTGGCCGCGGTGAATGCGGAAATAGATCGGTAATGGGTAATCGACGGTCGCCTTGAGCGCTGCGGCGAGCGCCGGGCCATCGGCGGTCGAAACAACCGCAAGATTGGCGATGCTTCGCATGATGGCGATGTCTTCGGTGGCGTGATGCGAGGTGCCGTAGAAGCCGAGCGAAATGCCCGTATGGTGGCCGATCAGGCGGACCGGCTGCTTGCAATAGGCGACGTCCATGCGGATCTGCTCGCAGCAGAGCAGCGCCAGAAACGACGCGAATGTCGCCACATAGGGTATGGCACCGGTGGTCGCCATCCCGGCTGCCGCCGAGACCATGTTCTGCTCGGAAATTCCAAACTGTGTGAAGCGCTCGGGATAACGTTGAGCGAAGGCAACCAGCCCATTCGAATATTGTAGGTCGGCGGTTCCCGCCACGACGGGGTGGCCGGCTTCGGCCAGTTCGATCAGCGCGGTCGACAGGGTCGGCAGCGACGGAGCTCGGCGGTTGACCTCGCGGTACTGCCAGGAATCTTTCGAAATCAGCTGGTTCATTGTGCAATCACCGTGTTGAGGATCGTTTCGCGGGCAGCGGCTTCGTCTTCCGCGCCGAGATAGCCGAGATGCCAGCCGGGCTCGGTTTCCATGTAGTCGATGCCCTTGCCCTTCAGGGTCTGGGCGATGATGCAGCAGGGCTTGGTGCGGGTCTTGTCGGCCTTGACCTGACGAAGAAGGGTGGTGAGGGCGTGGATGTCGTGCCCGTTGACGACATGGACCTCCCAGCCGAAGGCGCGCCATTTCTCGTCCAACGGCTCGATGGCGATGATATCGTCAACTTTGCCGTCAAGCTGATAGCCGTTGCGATCGACGATCGCGACCAGGTTGGAAAGACCATGGCTTGAAGCGCACAGCGCCGCCTCCCAGACCTGACCTTCCTGCATCTCACCGTCGCCGAGCAGAACGAAGGCATTGAAATCCCGCTTCTGGAAGCGTGCGCCAAGGAGCATGCCGATGCCGTTGGACAACGCGTGGCCGATCGAGCCGGAGCTGAAATCGATACCGGGCACCTTGGTCATATCGGGGTGATCCCCGAGCGGGCTTCCCAAGCGCGTGTAGGTGTCTAGCCAGGAGGGATCGAAGAAGCCGAGATCCGCAAGAATGGGGAAGAGGCCGACGGCAGCGTGGCCCTTGCCCATCAGGAATCGGTCACGATCTGGCCAGGCCGGTTCGCCCTTTCTGATCTGCATGACATCGTAATAGAGGGCCGCGAAAATCTCGGCGCAGGAAAAGACCGACGTATAGTGGCCGACCTTGGCGATAGAAATGAGCCTGATTGTCTCCAGACGCACGAAGCGCGCACGTTCGCGCAGGCGCTCCAGTTTTTCTTCAGACAATGGGTCATTGGTGCGCGCCATCCCATCATGGCCGCTTGAAACCTTTAACACTGACAAGGATCCGCTCCCGTTTTTCTAACTTATAAGTTATAAGATATAGGAAAATAGGTGCCTTGCAAGATGTTTTTTGTTTGGCTGGCTCCGGCGTTCGAGCATAACCATTTGCTGACGCGCCAGTCCTGCGTGCAAACTCAAGCTGTTCTTACGGGAATAACCGCCCGTCCGTCGAAGAGGCGCGAAATTGAGTAACCTGTTGGTTTCCACGCGGAAGTGAGCCGGTTTTTCCACCGAGAAGTGAGCCACCTCTGAGTATGGTTTTCTGATCAGGCTTTGGTCAATAGGTTGGTCTTTTCTCCTCTCTTCTGTGCGGCGGCCGCGGAGCTGGCTTTGAAGCGGAAGCTGTCATTTCCGGTCTCGAGGATATGGCAACGGTGGGTCAGGCGATCGAGCAGAGCCGTGGTCATCTTGGCGTCGCCGAAGACGGTCGCCCATTCGCTGAAGCTGAGGTTGGTGGTGATGACGACGCTGGTGCGCTCGTAGAGCTTGCTCAGCAGGTGGAAGAGCAACGCTCCACCTGAAGCACTGAAGGGAAGGTATCCGAGTTCATCGAGGATCAGTAGGTCGAGGCGGACCAGCGTTTCGGCAATCTGACCTGCCTTGCCTTTGGCCTCCTCCTGCTCGAGGGCGTTGACCAGCTCGATCGTCGAGAAGAAGCGGACCTTTCGGCGATGATGTTCGATCGCCTGGACACCGAGAGCGGTCGCGACATGTGTTTTGCCTGTGCCCGGCCCGCCGACAAGGACGATATTCTGGGCTCCGTCCATGAACTCGCACCGATGCAGTTGGCGCACCGTCGCTTCGTTGATTTCGCTGGTGGCGAAGTCGAACCCGGAGATGTCTTTATAGGCCGGGAAACGGGCTGCCTTCATGTGATAGGCAATCGAGCGGACCTCGCGCTCAGCCATCTCGGCTTTCAGCAACTGGGACAGGATCGGCACGGCCGCATCAAAGGCTGGAGCACCTTGCTCGATCAGGTCCGTGACCGCTTGGGCCATGCCATACATCTTCAGGCTACGCAGCATGATGACGACGGCGGCGCTGGCAGGATCATGACGCATTGCGGCCTCCTGCTATCCGGACCCGCAAGCCATCATAGCGCTCTACGTTTGCCTTGGGTTCGCGCAACAAGGTCAGCGCCTGTGGTGTGTCGATGTCGGGACCATCGATTGCCTTGCCGTCGATCAACCGGTGCAGCAGGTTCAGCACATGCGTCTTGGTCGCTACGCCAGCATCCAGGGCCAGCTCCACAGCCCGGACGACGACTTGTTCGTCGTGATGAAGAACGAGAGCAAGAATATCGACCATCTCACGATCACCACCAGGGCGGCGGAGCATCTGGTCCTGCAGTTGCCGAAAGGCCAACGGCAATTCCAGAAAGGGTGCACCATTGCGCAGGGCACCGGGCTTGCGCTGGATGACGGCAAGGTAATGCCGCCAGTCGTAAATAGTCCGTGGCGGTTTATCGTGACTGCGCTCGATCACCCGCGGATGTTCGCAGAGGATATTTCCTTCGGCTGCAACGACCAGGCGCTCGGGATAAATCCGCAGGCTGACGGGCCGGTTCGCAAACGATGCGGGCACGCTGTAGCGGTTCCGCTCGAAGGTGATCAGGCAGGTGGGTGAGACGCGCTCGCTCTGCTCGACGAAGCCGTCAAACGCGGCAGGCAACGCCATCAACGCAGCCTGCTCGGCAGCCCAAATGTTGGCAATCGTGCCGGGCAAAGTGCCATGCGGTGTCTCGTGCCACAGGTTTTGGCAATGCTGCTCCAGCCAGGCGTTCAACGCCGGTAGATCTGGAAAGTCCGGCATCTGTTGCCACAACCGTGGTCGGGCATCCTGGACGTTCTTCTCGACCTGTCCCTTCTCCCAGCCTGCGGCGGGATTGCAGAACTCGGGCGCAAAGACGTAGTGGTTCGTCATCGCCTGGAAGCGGACGTTGACCTGCCGCTCCTTGCCGCGACCCACGCGATCGACCGCGGTCTTCATGTTATCATAGATGCCACGACCAGGTACGCCGCCGAACACACGGAAGCCATGCCAGTGGGCGTCGAAGAGCATCTCGTGCGTTTGCAGCAGGTAGGCTCTGACCAGAAAAGCCCGGCTGTGTGATAGCTTTGATATGGGCGACCTGAAGCTTCGTGCGCTCGCCGCCGATTACGGCATAGTCCTCACTCCAATCGAACTGGAATGCTTCACCTGGGCGGAAAGACAGCGGAACGAATATGCCGCGGCCCGCTGTCTGCTGCTCAGTCCGCCAGTTACGGGCGAACGCGGCGACCCGGCCATAGGAGCCGGTAAAGCCGAGAACCACCAGATCGGCATGAAGCTGCTTCAGCGTTCGGCGCTGCTTGCGCGACCTTCCGGCCTCGGTCTTCAGCCAGCCGGCAAGTTTGTCGGCAAAAGGATCAAGCTTGCTCGGCCGTTCCGGTACCGTGAACGTCGGCTCGATCGTACCGGCACTCAAATACTTTGCGATCGTGTTGCGTGACAGCCCAGTGCGCCGGCTGATCTCGCGGATCGACTGCTTCTCGCGCAGCGCCATCCGACGGATGATGTTTAAAAGTCCCATGTGGATCACTCCGTTGCCCCCGTCGCTCTCCGCGTTGGGGGGAAGGTTCACATGGCTCAATTCTCAATGGAAATTATGCGCCTAACCGGCTCAGTTCTGCGTGGAAACCAACATTTCGGCAAAGAGCGTGCGGGTTTGCCTTCACGATCTTCATCCCGTCGCTATCATGCCATTCGCGCTGTCGCTCTTTGCCTGTCGATTGCGCTTGTAATCCAGCTCACCATCATTTCGGGCTTGGCCACGTCCAGAGCGAGCAGGTCGATGCATTCGGTAACCCGATCTGTAGCAGCGGCGGCGTGGACCGTCGATTCAATGGTCGAGAGACCGACGGCCACCTCACCTGTTGTGTTCTCTGCATTGTACTTTCTCATCTGTCGCATGCTCACGCAACGGTTGGGTCAGCGGCGTTTCTTCGCCCGCTCGTCTCAAACACCGGAATGTCGAGCACACGCCAAGAGATATACATTCCTGGACTGACGCATACGGTATGGCGGCGGCTCCCGTCACGCAGCTGACTTCCCTTCAAATCAACGACGCTCTTATCTCGGGATGGCAACTACGCCTTCAAAAACTGACCCGCGGATAGCTTCAAATTGATAAGCCCAACACGTCTGATCGGGTCGGGGTATTCAAGGATGTCCGTGGTTCTCCCCTCGCAAGGCGTCACCGTCATACGCTTTCCGGAGACTCGGATCCGAGGCGTTGAATGGCCCCATGTGTGCGTTAGGGCAGGCGTAATTCAGTTCAGCCTGTCGTCCTCAAAAGCGCCTTCCCGCTCAGAGCGCCTTGGTCGGTAGGCTTAGGCATCCGTGCAGCTTTTACGATGTGACGGGCACTGTTCAGATTGCCGTGAGCTACGGCGTCGCTCAGCGAAGCGCCTGCTTACGGTGGCGAGAGCCGTCCGGCCGCGAAGTCGCGCGCGACTGAGATAAAGGCCTGAAAGGCCGCGGAGGAGTTGCGCCGATTGTAGTAATAGAGGCACAACGGCGCAAGCGGCGGAGTCCAGTCGTCGAGAATGCGCACAAGCCGTCCTGCCGCCAAGTCATCCCGCACATCAGCCTCCATGAAATATCCGATCCCAACGCCGTTCGTCACCGCGATCCGCGCCAGGGATGCTTCGTCAAGAGTGATCGGCCCCCCGACGTCGAGTTGCAGTTCTTCTCCACCCTTCTCGAACCGCCATCGGAGCAATGTGCCATCGGGAAGCCGCCCGCGAACGCAAGGATAAGAGAGCAGTTCTTGCGGCACTCGGGGGACAGCCCTTTTTTCGAAAAAAGCGGGCGATGCGGCAACCGCCATGCGCCTCATCTTGCCCAGAGGAATGGCGATCGCGTCGCTCGGCACAAAATCCGCGCTGCGCACTCCCAAATCAAAGCCCGCCGCCACGACGTCGACAAGCCGCCCTTCCGTGACGATATCGATATGAACCTGCGGATAGCGCTGCAAATAACTCAAAACCAGCGGCGCCATGATTTCGCGCGCTGCGGTCGCGAATGCATTGATCCGCAGTATGCCAGAAGGCGTCTCCTGCTGCGAGCGCGCCGTATTCATGGCTTTTTGAATGCCCTCAAGAGATGGTTTAACCTGTGCAACAAATATCCGCCCAGCATAGGTGAGTGAGACGCTGCGCGTCGTACGATTGAATAATCGCACGTCAAGCTGACGCTCTAGCTTACCCACCGCGTTGCTGATGGCTGTGGTCGACATGCCAAGATCAGTTGCCGCCGCTCGGAACGAGCCGCACCGAACAATGGCAAGAACCGCCTCAAGTTCGATCAATGAATGGCGCGTCATTGTCCTGCTTTTCGTAATACCCCATGGCGATTTGTCTTGCTTATCAGGCGAAAAGTCCAGCGCTAAATTGGCGGCATCACCACCCAGGAGATGAACATGTCACTGAACCTACCCAAGCCGATCGCCCACTATATCGAGGCAAACGCCCGTCTCGATCTTGAGGGCATGATGAAATACTTCACGAACGATGCCGTCTTCATCGACAACGGCAAGCGCTACGAGGGATCGGCTGAGATCCGTAAGCTACTCAGCGACGAAGCGATCGCGGTGAAGGCGATCTTCGAGCCCGATACTGCTCGGGTAGAAGACGGCAATGTCGTGCTTGAGGGTCCCGCTCATGGTGAGTTCCCCGGCAGCCCGCTGCGCTTCACCTATCACTTCACGCTGGCGAATGACGCCATCAAAGTTCTGGAGACCACGGTATGAGCATTCAGGCAGATCCCAACGAGTTCGCCGGCAAGCGGGTCCTCATCAGCGGCGGCACCAAAGGTCTGGGCCGCGCCACGGTCCAACGCTTCCTCGCCGGCGGAGCGCGTGTGGTAACAGCCGCCCGCACGATTAGGGATCAGATCGAGGGCGTTGAATATGTCCAGGCGGACCTGACCACTGCGGAGGGTAGCGAAGCCCTAGTTAAGGTGGCACTTGAGCGGCTGGGCGGCATCGACATTCTTGCCCATGTTGTCGGCGGCTCGGCGTCGCCGGCAGGTGGCTTCGCCGCGCTGACGGACGATCACTGGCTAGCCGAGCTGAACCTGAACCTGCTGGCGACCGTCCGTCTCGATCGACTGATGATCCCGCAGATGCTTGAACGAGGCAAGGGCACCGTGGTCCATGTCACCTCAATTCAGTCTGTTCTGCCGCTGCCCGAATCTACGACAGGCTATGCCTCCGCGAAGGCCGCGTTGAGGACCTATAGCAAGTCGATTTCGAAAGAACTCGGTCCCAAGGGCGTACGGGTCAACTCCGTATCTCCAGGCTGGATCATGACTGATGCCACTGGAGACTTTCTCGAAATGCTGCGGAAGGCCAATGGTGGCACGATCGAGGACGCGCGGCAGTCCGTTCTCGATGTCTTGGGCGGGATCTCGATCGGGCGCGGCGCAGAGCCTGAAGAGGTGGCCGATCTTATCGCCTACCTCGCCTCGGACCGTGCTGCCGCAATCCACGGCGCCGAGTTTGTCATCGATGGCGGCACTATCCGCACTGTCTAAAGATGCGTACCGGCATGCGCGCAAGAGCGGATGCCGGTCACTAGCGTGCCCCGACCATGGAAAAAGCCATCGCGGGTTGCCGACAGGAGGAGTTGGCAACGATCGCCGGCGATCGAAAGGGAGCCTTATAGACATGGCGCCAGCGCTCTTCTTGGTGAACAAACACATAGCCTAGTTGCGAGATCTGCTCCGCGCGATAGAACCTTCTCGTCACACCTGCACGTGATCTATCAAAATCGCACAGGGCACGCGTGATACCGGCTGGATCATTGGGATAAAATTCAAGAAAGTGATGTCCAGTGGAATCGGCGCCCATCGAAACCGAACGTCTCATTCTCCGCAGGCCCGGCGCCTCAGATACCGATTGTCACGATCGGCCGTCAGCGTCTCGAACACCTGCTCCCAAATACCAGCGTGGCACCAGCGGCTGAAGCGCTTATGCACCGTCTTCCACTTGCCATATCGCTCCAGCAGATCACGCCAATGCGCCCCCGAGCGCAACACCCAAAGACAACCATTGATAAACAACCGGTTGTCCGAACCGGTGCGCCCGGGATCGCCGGATTTGCCGGGCAACAACGACACAATCTGCGCCCACTGCACATCGCTCAATTCATATCGTCTGGCTGCCACCCGCAGACCTCCGTGTTGAACACGGGAGCCTATGAGTCAGCATTCAGGCGATTTGGGAATCCTGAATGTCGATCGGTCCTAGGGCTTAAGGAGCCCATACTACCAGATTAGTAGCAGATACCTAGGTTCGGTAGTGCCAGTCGAGACCTTCATCCATACTGCAACTGCTGCTCGGCGGTCCTCGCACCTCCTCTGGCCAATGACGCAGCGTCCTCCCTCCGCCTGCCGGGCAACAGCTCCCCTCGTTGCCCGGCAGGGGGACCCGAAGCTGAACCGAACTGAAGGAAAAACCAATGGAACTCGCACAATTCTCCCTTTCGCTTGCTGCGACGACGGCGCTTGCACTTGCGACGCTGATTCCGGTTCCGGCGCTTGCCGCTCCGGTCAAGAACGTCGTACTGGTACACGGTGCCTTCGCAGACGGCTCCGGCTGGCGCAGTGTCTATGATGACCTGACCAAGCGTGGCTATCGCGTGACGATTGTCCAGAATCCGCTTACCTCACTCGAGGAGGATGTCGCCGCGACCAGGCGCGCTCTGGATCGCCAGGATGGGCCGGCCGTACTCGTCGGTCATTCCTGGGGCGGCACGGTTATCACCGAAGCCGGCATTCACGAAAAGGTCGCCGGACTTGTCTATGTCTCAGCCCTTTCGCCTGACGTCGGTGAAACGACAGCCAAGCAATACGAAGGCTTCGCGCCCACTCCTGAATTCGTGATCGAGACGACAAAGGACGGCTTCGGTTTCGTAAACCTGGATAAGTTCAAAGCTGGTTTTGCTCATGACGCCGGCGATGAGGACGTGGCATTCCTGCGCGACTCCCAGGTGCCGATCAATATGGCTGTCTTCGCTACCAAGCTAAAGAACGCTGCATGGAGAACCAAACCAAGCTGGGCCGTCATCGCCACTGAAGACAAGGCATTCGATCAGGCCATGCTGGTTCACATGGCAGAACGCATAGGAGCCCGAATCACGAAGGTCTCCGCCAGCCACGCGCTCTTCATGACGCAGCCCAAGATCGTCGCCGACACGATTGATCAGGCCGCAAAGAGCGTCTCCGCCAAAGCGATGAGATGACGTGCAGAAGCAACGCGAGCTGACACGCATTGCCGGCTAGCACGACAGTAGGATCTCCCACGAGCTTGCGCCCGGTGTGCTCAGCCAGCCCCGGCGGTAAGCGAACGTTCTCGCGACATTTCGAGGAATCGGAAACACGACCACGGCATTATCTCTATCCTCCCCGAGTATAGTCACTCCATACTCGAGGACCACTTGGCGGAGCGCGGGTCAAGGGTATGATGCGCGTATGGAAAACCGAACCAACCATCCTGATCGACTGCAAGCTGAGCCGCCTCATCCGCTCCGAAGTAACTTTCTTCGGAGCGGATGCACCGCAGCCTTGATACGCCAGCCGTTTCGACGACCACGGGTAGGCCGCCCTCAGCACTAGATGAGTGCCAGACAAAAGTTCACCCGCGCCAGCCGACTGATAATTGTGTCCAGGTCCGATCGGCCGGGGCCGGGAACCATTTGTGCGAGAGGAGTTACATCCGATGTCCGTACTTGAAGTCCTGATACGAGCAGACGGTCAGCTCATCTTCATTGACCAACATCAACAAATGGCCTTCGGCGCCCAGTCAATCGGCCGGCAACGACTAAACCACAACGTGATGGCCGTTGCGGCCGGGAATCTTCCGCATCCTGCGGGAATCCAGGCGTTTCGAAAGCGGATGCTGATCTGCAGAGCGAGGTGTTGGCTTTCCCATCGAGAGTAAGCAAATCTGTTTTTCGGCATCCTAAGCATAAAGTGTAGGAATAAACTGTTAGTGCACGCGCGGAGAGACAAGCTTCGTCGCCCGCAGCTATGACGACAATGGCAAGAGCCGGGGAGAGCCTGTATTGGCAGTACGACGAGAGTCCGAGATCTTCGATCTGGTCAGCGACAGTGTTATCGTTCGCGATATGGCAGGACGTATTCTTGTCTGGAACGCGGTTTCGGCACACCTCTATGGCATTCCTGAAGAGCTTGCGCTTGGGCGGCATTTGCATGACTTGGTACACTCGCGCTACGCTGTCTTGCCTAAGGCAATCGACGAGGAGCTGGCACGTGCTGGTCAGTGGCATGGTTCAGTACGTCGGAAGGTGCCTCACCGGAATCCCGTCTCCGTCCGAGTGAAGTGGCAGCTTGAGCGAGACGACGAAGGAGTGCCCGTCTCGATCATTGAGGTCGGTCGCCTCATGACCGATGCCTCGGGGATCAGCACCGGCCAGCAATCACGCCTTCTCAGCGCCATGAATGTCGCCGTGCTGGAGATCGACCTTGGCCCCGCTTTCCAACTCTTGTCGGAGCTCGCGCGTGATCGCCAAGCGGACCTGCGAACTCAGCTGACTGAAAACATAGGGGTTCTGCAAGCGTTGCTGAGCGCGGCGGCGGTCGTAAGCTTCAATGATGAGGCCATAACTCTTCTTGGGCGAGGCACATGCGATGATTTACACGGGTCTTTTGCCAGGTTCTGGCCTCCAGAAAGCCTGGACCAATTCGGGGACTGCCTTGTGGAAGCAGTCGCGGGCAATTCACCCTATCGTTCCATCTGCAGACTACAGGGTTTAGACGGCGGATGCTTCGACGCTGATCTCACCGTCACTCGCTCTTCTGAAGTGCACGCCGCGTCTCTCGTCTTCGGTGTAAGAGATGTTTCGGCAACACGGCAGGCGTATGGGGAACTGGAGGCCAGTGAACGCCGCTACCGTAGTCTCTTCGAATACATGCCCATCGGCCTGACCCAAGTAGATGCAAGCGGCCTGGTGTCCATGTTTGAAGACCTACGCAAACAGGGGGTCAGCGACCTTGATGCGTACATCGAGTCCAACCCAGGATTTCTTGAAAGAGCTCTGGAAGCACTAAAGGTGGAGGATGTCAACCAGCACAACCTACGAATGTTCGGAGCCGAGTCAGTTGGGGAGATGCAAGGATCTGTGAGCCGTTACTGGGAGGCAAGCCTGCCGACTATGCGCCGCTCTCTTGTGGCGCGATACCGCGGCGAAGACCTGTTTCAGGAGGAAACACGCGTTGCAAGGATGAACGGAGAGATCCTCGATGTCGTCTACGCTGCAGCTCGCAATAAGCTAATGCCAGAAAAAAGCCTGGTAGGCTTCATCGACATCACAGAACGGAAGCAGTCCGAAGCGGCGCTGCGTCGAAGCGAACGACGATACCAGAACCTCTTTCAAGCGATGACGGTTTCCTTTTTAGAGTTGGATCTGGCCGACGTTCTGGCAGTTATCGAGCGACTTCGATCGGAAGGCCTCGGAGACCTCAATGACTACTTCCGGAACCATCGTGCCGGGATTCGAGAATTATTGAAGGCCACACGCATTATCGACGTCAACGATCAGACGCTGGCACTGTTTTCCGGCGGCGGTAAAGACGCCTTGGTAGGAACGTTGGATGTTTTCTGGGCGGAAGATTTTTTTGGAGATTTTGCGGGTGCGTTGATTTCTGTTTTGCAGGATGGATCAAGCGTGTCTATCGAGACGCGGTTAAGAAGGCTCGATGGCAAATTATTCGACGCTCAATTTACGCTCTGGTTCATGGATGACGACCGGAGCCGAGGTTTGGCCGCGATCACCGACATCAGCGAACGGATCCGCGCACGCGCGCAACTTGAGCAGAGCGAGCAGAGGTATCGGGATCTCTTTCATCACATGCCAATCCCCTTGCTGCAGGTTGAGACGGAGAGCCTCCTGCAAACAATGAACAAGCTGAAAGATGAAGGGGTCAACGATCTCAGCGGCTATGTTGCGGACAATCCGGAGTTTTTGGAATTTGCCGCGAAGCGCCTGGTGGTAGCAGAGTCCAATGGTGCCGCGGCCAAAGTGCTTGGCGCCCGCGACCCGCGTGACCTTCTCGGCCCGATGACGCAACTGTGGACCAACAACCTATCGGCGCTAACGCGGGTCTTAGATAGCCGCTTTCGCGACCTCGACACCCATGAGGAGGAGATCAAGATCACTGGGATTGACGGTCGCATCATTGATGGAGTACTGACCGTCGCTTTTCCGCCGGCCCTTGATAAACTGGGCATCACTTTATATGCGTTTGTCGATACGACAGACAAAAATCGGGCGCAAACACGGGTGCGCCAAATTGAGGCCGAATTTGCGCATGCCGCGAGGGTCTCGATGCTGGGTGAGCTCACAGCTTCAATTGCGCATGAGGTTAATCAACCGCTGGCCGCAATCACGACAAATGGTGAAGCGGGTCTGCGCTGGTTGAGGCGGCCGAAACCTGAGTTGCCGGAAATAGAACAGCTCATCGGTCGCATCGTCTCAGAAGCCAGACGTGCGGCGAACGTGATTGCGCGCGTTCGCGCCATGGCCCTTCGTCGTGCACCCGAGCGAGAGATCCTTATTCTCGACGAAGTCATCGAAGAGTCGCTCCTGTTCTTAAAGCACGAACTCGCGGCAAAAAATATAACGGTCACGCATCATCCTTCGGCGACTATAGCCCGAGTAACTGCCGACCGCACGCAACTCCAGCAAGTTATCGCAAATCTTGCCGTGAATGCGGCCCAGGCGATAGCACTGGGTTCCGAGGGCGAGCGGAAAATCATAGTCAGCACGAGCTTGGAGGGAGATACCGCCCGATGCATGGTGGAGGATTCAGGCCCCGGAATTGCAGAGGAGCATGCGAACCAACTGTTCGAAAGCTTTTTCACCACCAAGGACGACGGGATGGGCATGGGATTGGCGATTTGCCGCTCTATCGTCGAGTTACACGGCGGCTCCATTTCGGCTGACAGCGGCAGCGCCCTGAAGGGTGCACGCTTCATCGTCACTCTTCCCGCAATCGGCTCGGATTTTGAAATTCCTGTTGAGAATGCCTAATCACAACCGGCCGTGCCGAGGCTCGCTCAAATGACCGAAAGGCAATATAAACTGCCAGCCGCCTGCGCGGCTGGCAGTTTATAGCTGGAGGTCGAGCTTGCCTTAGTTTGGCCGGCTGGCTCCGGGGTAATAGTCGCCGCTGCCGACTTTCTGCTGAGACTGTTTGTCAGTTTCGACAGGGGCCTTGGAGATGCTGCCGGTGACGGTGCGGTCGATCGCTGCGGTACGATCGGCGCCCTCGAAATATTCACCCTCAGCAAGAGCTGCGGCGTACACGCTGGATGCGAGGAGAGCTGCGATGGTCAGAGTCTTGATCATTGTCGTGTTCCTTGATGTTACGATCAGCACGGATTTGCGACCGGTGCTTGATCGATGACTTGAATGAACTGAGTGGGGACAGACTCGGGCTTTACCCAAACCTCATTCTTCGCCGATTCGGCGATTATCGCGGCTTGTGTGAGCCGGTTCCGAGGACTTCCGGGTCTCCGCGCGGTCGATGCTGCCAGTGCTGAACTGGTCGACGATGACCTGCTTTTGATCCTTGCTAACGCCCTCGTAATAATCACCCTCAGCGAGGGCTGTAGACGAAAGAACAACCGATGCTATGAGTGCGGCAATTGCTGACTGAAGGGTCTTTTCCATTTCCGTAGTTCCCTGGGTTCGTGTTAGATAATCCCGGTTCTTTCCGGTAATCAAACCCTACCTTTCACCACCATCAGGATCTATCGAACTCAGGTTTGGCACGCTAACCTATGAGTATAGGTTCATTGCCGCTGCGGCTGAGGCTCCGGCGAACACGCAGATGAAAACTTGACTGTCGGACTATGCGCCGCATCCTCTGACGGAGGCTGTAGTGATCTTGCCTCTGGTAGGTTCTCCCATGGAAACTAGCACTACTTTGGCAGAATTGATTTTGGCGTCATTTGGAACCTGATACGGCAGTGTGGACATCGTTGTGGTGGATGGTGGTTTGAGAGCGCGGCTATGACGGCGCGTCGGATAGCTGGCAGTGTCGGTT